>JAMDCK010000007.1 GCA_023488435.1 Actinomycetota bacterium | reverse complement strand
GCGTTTGATGAGTTCGCGCAGGAGTTCAGTAGATTCCTAGACGAACAGGGTGATGCGCTTGAGACACTTCAGATCCTGGCAGCCGATAAGCGCGTGTGCCTGGTGTGCTTCGAGGAGGATCCCGCCCGATGCCACAGAAGTATCGTCGCTGATCGTATCGCCCCGCTCCTGTCCAGCGCTGAGGTGAGACACCTTCGTCATGCCGGAGTGTAGCGGCCGCGTTCTTGTCACAGTCAAAACATACCCGAATCCCAGCGCCAAGTACGAAGAGACGGTCTGCGTCGCTGGACTCGACTTCGATCTTGGGCGCTTCGTGCGCTTGTACCCCATAAGGTTACGGAATCTACCTTACTCACAGTGGTTCAAAAAGTGGCAGGTCATCGAAGCTGATCTCACACACAAGATCGCCGACTGCCGAGGCGACACTTACACACCGGATCCAGCAAGCATCCGAACAGTTGACGCATTCTATATGGGTCCAAAGAAAGACAAGCCCGACTGGCCTCGACGAAATGCAGCGGTGCTGCCTCTTGCGAGCACGATGGAGGCTTTACAGACGCAAGCCGATTCATTCCACGGGTCGATCGGCCTGGTACGAATCACCACGGACTCTGAGTTCTACCTCTTCAAGTGTTCGACTGGGAGCCATATGAGCTTTATCGGAAACAGCTTTCGCGCTGGACCGCCGAGAAGGCGCATGACGACGTGCTCCACAAGTACAACGAAGAGATAGGGCCTCGATCTCGAAACGTCTACCTCTTTGTTGGAACGACGATCAGTCGCCCGAAGCAGTTCTCCTGCATAGGCATCTACGCACCGCCTGGATGATGGCCCTCCGCTAAGTGTGCCTCAATCATACTGTTCCCCCTCGGCCGAGAAGTCTATCGGGTTCAATGGATCCGCCCGTCCCCTAGCAACCCCATCACTGGGCCGCCTGTCGACGAACCCGGCTGAATCCCCACACTACCGACATCACGAGCACCGCTGGAACCCACAGTGCAGCTACCAACAGCAAGGCAACGGGTGCGAGCACGGTGGATACGAGCGCCAACAATACCCCTATGACGCTGGCCTTGCGTCGCGACAGTGAAGTCACTGCCAAGCGCGAATAAACGATGCCGAAGACGGCAAGAGCCCAGTAGGGCGCGAAGTATGCACTCATCCAGAAGGGATTCCAATCGGGGGTTGCGATGATTGAGAGAAGCGCCCCCACCACCGCGATAGATCCACTCGTAAACAGAGACCTTCTGGTCGAACCATCGGCCCCAACCTTCCGATGCGCGATTCTCAGGTATAGCACCAGACAAGCGAGCAGGCAGACCGCCCACAGTGCAAGCCACAGGTTATCCATAAGCTCCATCCCTCACTTGTCCTTTACTGACACTGGCGCAAAGGGCGCTTTGCCATTGCTCATCCACGATCAGACATCCGCTCCCATTCTGTCAAAGCTTCTCTGACAAGCTCCGCATCATATGACCGCTCACAGCCTTCTTCGACCCGATGTGGCCCGATCGCCCCCTTGAGGATATCCGTGACCTCACGGCTGTTCGCACAATCTGAAACAATCGCCATTTGAAAACCATCATCCAGCAGCGAACACATGACCGTACCCGAACCCGTATCGCCGACCTGGAGATAGAAGGAGAACCGCTCGAAGCGGGGCCACAAGTGGGCAAGGCGGGTTCCCATTTGTTCGCTCTCGCCCGCCAGTCGGATGGCGTGAGCGGATATCCGCTCCGATGACGCGGAAGGGAATGCCGCGAGCAGAGATTCATCGGGGCCTGAACGCTTTCCGATCAGGGGATCCTCGACCTCGAGCTGCCACCGCTTGGCATCCAACCAAGCTGCAAGACCATCGAACACACTGGCGAATACGGCTTCACCTTCCGCATCGAAGGTGTGGCTACTCGGATCCTGCGTGAAGTCCAACAGCACCACATGGGGCGAAGTCGAGCTGCCGCATGGGCGAATCACTACCCCCGAGCTCACTGGGGCCTCCGCGCTCCCCACCGCATCCCCCTCGGCGGCGGGAGTCCGACTAGGAACCATGGTTGCTGCAACGGCAACACCCAACCAGCTGATCAGTGAGACGATTGGGAGTATATCCTCCACGCCTGATGGCAGCTCTCTCAAGAATATGATCAGCCCGAGTATGACAGGGATCGCGAAAATATTGCAGGCGAGCCGCAACGAAGCTCGACTGGAGTCCTTCTCTCGGAAGAAGGCGAACACACCCGCCAGCGCCACGCCAAGACAGAGGATCATAAGAGGCAGTCCTCCGGACACTGGTGCCGCAAAAGTCATCAGCCCAAGGGTGATCGCGGTAGCTGCGGCAATCGCCAGGATGGCCCGAATCATGTGCACATACCAACGTGACGAGCCAAGTAGCCAAGTGGCACCGCCAGCGAACACGGCAACAAGCACCCATGAAGCCGCCTCCCGCCATCCACTCATGAAGAGCGTATATGCATCGAGCAGGGCGATGCTCCCCACCACCACAACTCCGAGGAACACGTACCCGAAGATCGACACCGCCCTCGTGGCGGACTGAGCAAGTCTATCCATCATGATGACTCCTCGCCCCCGAGATCACTGGGGTCTCCGCTCGAACAGGTCTGTTGCTACGGACAAGTGCTGATCCAAAAAGTCGGCCGACTGCGCAGCATTGCTGTGGAAGATGACCTGCAGCCCCTCTCCCCCAGCGTCGACAACGACCCACGTAACACCCCTGTCATCTGGATGCGACGAAGTGCCTGCTACAACTGATGCATCAAGCGATCGCGCAATGGACTCGGTCGCCGCGGTGCGCGTTGGGGATCGCGATGGGGGTAGCTGGAGTGAACTCATAGCGATGGCTACTTCACCTTGAGTTCGGAGCCAGAAAATGCGCACGATGTCGCCGCTAACGTCCTCCTCCAAGTACAGGATGGGCTCTTCGCTCATGCCCGGCTCTGGCCACTCCTCATACGTCCCGCTCCAGCCGACAGGAACTCGCACGTCCAATCCCAACGGCAACTCGACTACGTCACCCGGTCCTACCGAATAGATAGTTGGCAGCGCGCAAGCGCCAAGTAACATTGATGCGCCAACCATCAGAATCACTACCCCGTACCAAACTGCCGATAAACGCACTCGATTCTCCTCCCCGTGGGTGCCGCAGCCATTATTCGATACCCGCTCAAATTCCGCAATCGACCCTCTCGGTAGTTCTAGTCGTAGTCTTCGACCAGGAACCACCGTTCGTCGAGCTGTTCTGCATAGTCATACATCTCTGCAATCTCCGCCAAAGGCGGTGTCTCATGCGGCCAATAGAGAAATCCTCTCCCTTGGCCGAGTAGTCCGCGGAAGCGCCAGAAGGTGACCTGCCGATCTGGCTGAGCCGTGAACCAGACACTGCCGCTGTCAGACAGATGTCTCATGTCCTTCGGCAGTCTCAAGACTACGTCTGTCGGCGCTGGACGTTGCGATGCCGTGGTCTCGAACACCCAGACCGCCGCCAGCTCGAGTTCGTTACGATTCTCAGCGAAGAACGCCGTGTCTCGATTCGCTGGCACGACCAATGTCACCACAATGGCCGTGACCGCAAGTACGCAAAACGATGCCAACACCAAACATGTGACCGCCACTCTCTTATGAGTGAGTGGCCACTCGAAACTGTGCTTCCCTACTCGGTCATCGTCCTTGAAGTCTGACGACATTCGCTTCCCTTCCGTACTCTTGCGCTATACCCATCCGCACGGAGCCTCCGCGCTTCCCCGCTTACCTCCACCTGTAGTCCCAAGTCTCGGTATCCACCTTGATTTCAATGCCGTCGATCACGACCACCGCATCGGATTTCCGCTCGATATTAGGAACCCCCGACGGCTCGTACAGGTAGATGTTCCCTTCCCTTCGCTTTGCGCGAGGGTAGAACCGAGACGAGTCCGATTCCCACAACGACGAATAGCAGCATCAAGCCACTGTCGAAGAAACCAGATCGACCACTGACTGCCAATGGTGCGAACACCCTGGCAATCGCTGCAGCAGTCCAGATGAACGAAAACAGCATGACGTAGATATCACGCGTCCGAGGCTCTTCCTCCTTCCGCAGAATCCAGCCACAAAACATACCCACGAAGACTGCGGGATTGAGGACAAAGAGAATCCCCTCCCAATCGCGCAGGGATATATAGACTGCCCTGGAATCGGCTAACACACCGGCAACCCCTAACACGAGGGAGTTGACCAACAATGTGATGGTCAATGCCCGAAACCTCATGGTAATCCTCCTATAGACTCCCAACGCGTCGCGGCCACCTAATAATCACGGGTGAACTCGCATACCTTCGGCCTGAGAAGGCGTCCCGAAAGGTAACGCGAAGGTTAGGACGGCAGCGTATCTTGTACGAATGCCAGCCACGCGTGCCGTCCCTGCGCATGAACACTACCCTCTGCCGAACGGAGTGAGTTGCATTGTCACGACAACTGGGTCGAGCGAGGCTTGCGAATGAATAAACCTGCCACACGATTAGGTCACCCCGCCTAACAACAGACGAACTCACGCCCCTGATTGAGTTCACGATGCCACCTATTGTGCCGCCAATATTCAACAGTACACTCGCTCCCTTTCCAACGACGGCTACCTTCCCTGCCAGAGCTGCCGCCAAGATTGGCGCCAACGCTTTCGCCGTTATGCGGATGTGAGATGCCCCGACATCCCTATTGGTAGCATAACGGAACGCCATCCATATCCACGCCAACCCAGTCGGGTCCACTTTCCCTACAGGGTCTCCCGCGGCGTACTGGTACGCACTCTCCTCGCCGTCGGCGCGGATGGGGTCCTTCGAGAGGAAGCGCATCGTGGCCGGGTCGTAGTGGCGTTGCGACAGGTAGTACGTCTGCGAGTGGGCGTCGTAGACGTAGCCAGCATAGCGCAACGGCTGACGCTCGGCTATCGCTGCGCGCGTGC
Source organism: Actinomycetota bacterium (assembly GCA_023488435.1). Lineage (NCBI taxonomy): Bacteria > Bacillati > Actinomycetota > Actinomycetota bacterium. The sequence goes on along the minus strand of JAMDCK010000007.1, from coordinate 285 downwards.
GCTGCCCTGCCCGTCGCCGCGAAGCGTCAAGCGAGAGCAGCGTGATGCCGTCGTAGGTGTAGTCGGTCGTTGTGGTGATGCCGCCTGCGGTCACGGTCGCCGACGTGCGCTAGCCGTTGCCGTCGTAGGTGTAGGTCGAGCAGACCGTGCAGAATGCTTGCTCCCGACGAGAATCCCCGCCGTAGCAGCCAGTGAAAGCACGATCCATATGGATGCATCCAAGGCCAATGCGACATCCATGCCCACGTGATCTAAGCCGGGGAGTAGCGGAGTCATCATGGCTCG
>JAMDCK010000006.1:7500-32530 GCA_023488435.1 Actinomycetota bacterium | reverse complement strand
CGGCTTATCGGCGTGGATGGCTCACAGCTCGGAATCTTCGCTACCGCCGATGCGCAGCGGATTGCCGACGAACAAGACCTTGATCTAGTTGAGGTAGCGCCCGACGGCGATCCACCAGTCTGTCGCGTCATGGATTACAGCAAGTACAAGTATGAGCAGGACATGAAGGCCAAGAAAGCGCGCAAGCATCAAACCCGGGTCGAGATCAAAGAGATCAAGTTCCGGCCCAAGATCGACAAGCATGACTATGAGACCAAGAAGAAGCACGTTCTCAGATTCTTGACCGCAGGCGCAAAGGTCAAGGTTACGATCATGTTCCGAGGTCGGGAGATGGTACACGCCGAGCGTGGGTTGGTCATCCTCGAGCGTTTAGCCGAGGAGCTGACGGAGATTGCGATCATCGAATCTCCACCGAAGATTGATGGCAGGAACATGTTCATGATGATAGCGCCCGTGAAGAAAGACGTTTCCAAGAAGGAAGAAGAGTCTGACTGATCGGGATAGTTCGTAACGAAGGTTAGGAGTGCAGATATGCCCAAGATGAGAACACACAAGAGCACCGCCAAGAGGTTCAAGCTCACTGGCTCGGGACGCAAGATCAAGCGTGCTAATGCCTTCAAGAGTCACATACTCGAGAAGAAGAGCCCCAAGCGCAAGAGGGCCTTCAAGGCATCGTCCTACGTTCATCCGTCCGATGAGAGAACGATTCGTCGTCAACTCGGAATCGCCTGATTTCTTCAAGTCACGTATAAGCCAGGAGAGTGATTACACATGCCCAGAATCAAACGTAGTGTCAGCGCCCGAAAGAAGAGACGAACCGTACTCGAGAAGGCCAAGGGTTACTACGGAGCCAAGAGCCGTAGTTATCGCGCCGCCAAAGAGCAGGTCCAGCATTCGCTCCAGTATGTATATCGCGACCGCAGGAATAAGAAGCGCGAGATTCGTCGCTTGTGGATCGTCAGAATCAATGCCGGTGCACGCCTCAGTGGCCTCTCGTACTCGCAGTTCATGAATGGACTGAAGCTTGCAGGAGTAGACTTGGATCGCAAGATTTTGTCGGACATGGCCATCAACGATCCTGCGTCATTCGCAAAGTTGGTCGAGATTTCCAAGGGCGCCAGAGCGGCCTAGCAACTAAAAAGAGCACTATACGACCGGGCGCAACCATCAGGGTGGCCCGGTCGTTGCGTTTCTACTGCAACTGGGGGGATAGCTTTAGTTTAGCTACGGGAAAGCGATTGTTTCGGTCCAGGGGGCATTATGCGTGAACGCGGCCGCGACGTCTGAATCGCTACAGCCAAAGTGCTGTGGCCCGAGCGAAATTGGGGGAACGATGAAACGATTATGGGTAGTGCTCGTAGGGTTTGCCTTGGTGATGTGCGTTGGTATGGCCGGCGCATATTTCACAGCGAGGGTGCAGGTGCAAGACAATGTCATCAGGGCGGGTACGGTTGCTCTGGCCAGCCAGCCAGCATCATCGGCGCTTTCCGCAGAGGGCGTTGCGCCAGGGATAGTGGTCGGCAGGCAGTTGCACGTGAGCAACACGGGCTCCTTGGTAATGGATTTCGTGGTAACAGGCTCAAGACGGTCGGGGATAACTGCCTTTTATGATGCCCTATTTGTGACGGTACATCATGGAGGAAGGGTAGTCTACGAGGGACGATTGAACGCCATGAGGACGCTTCCAGTTCAGGTGGGACCTGGCGAGACTGCACTCCTCGACTTCGCACTGACTTTGCCCGCAGATAGCCCAGCAACTTTGCAGGGAGACCATGTGAACCTCACATTGAACATCGATGCGGAGCAAAGCCAGCGGTGAGGATTCGGGAGACAGCGCTCATGCTTATTGCTGGCGTGGCTTTGGGAGTATGCGTGCTGTTCGTCCGGGTTGTGATCATCACCGGGTCGTCCATGGAGCCGACTCTGTTTCCCGGCGACGTCTGCATCGCTTGGAAGGGGTCCGGGGTTGAAGTAGGGGATGTCGTCCTGTTTCGAAAGCCTGGATCGAGGGCGATTGTGCATCGGGTGGTCGGAATCGAGGAAGGTCCGCGGTTTCGAACGAGGGGCGATGCCAACGAAGTAGAGGACAGGGAGGAGCTAGCGCCCGATGCGATTGTTGGACGGGTAGTCTGGGTATTGCCGTTAGGATCGGCTGGACAAGGGTGGATACGGGCTACAATGGGTGCTACACTCCTGAACCAGCCAGAATAGGCTGTGCTCTCCTACGTTGGGCACCAATGAGTTGCTGGTTGCGGATCATCGGAAGTCGATCTTCGCAAGACCGATCCAGGTCATGCGAAAGGTCGACTTCCGAACCGCTGGCGCTGTCGATGCGATCGGGTGGGAGCAACACACACGATGAATCTCATAGAGGAACTACACCAGATCCGTGAGCAAGCGATCATGGCTGTGTCTACGGCTCAAGATGCAAGTGAGTTGGAGGAGGCCCGTCTTCGGTACCTGGGCAAGAAGGGTTCGCTGACGCAGATTCTCAGAGGACTAGGGTCCCTCTCGGCAGAAGAAAAGCCGCTTGTTGGCAGTACGGCAAACGAGGTCAGGACCGGTATCGAAGCCGCACTGGAGGAGAAGACCCGCGCGATATCGAGCGAAGCCCTGCGACTACAGATGCTGGAAGACAGCGTCGACGTCACTCTTCCAGGCAGGAGGCATCCTCTCGGCAGACAGCATCTGATCGAGAGAATCACCCGCGAGGTCGTGGAGATCTTCGTAGGACTCGGGTACCGCATAGCCGAAGGGCCGCAGGTGGAGCTTGCATACTACAACTTTACGGCGCTCAACACGCCCCAGGCCCATCCGGCGCGGTCTCCAAGCGGCACCTTCTATGTGAGGGATCAATCTGTGGAGGCCGATCAGGCCAGTCACGACTCTGAGGTCTTGCTGCGTACACACACCAGCCCTGTCCAGGTTCGAGTCATGGAATCCTCCAAGCCGCCTATCTACATCCTAGCCCCAGGGAAGGTCTATCGCAGAGATATACCCGATCCCAGCCATCTACCTCAGTTCACTCAGGTGGAAGGACTCGTGGTCGACGAGGGTGTCACCTTCGCCGACCTCAAGGGCACGCTGGAACATTTTTGCCACGAGATGTTCGGTGCTGATCGTAAGACCAGATTCCGACCACACTTCTTCCCGTTCACCGAGCCGTCGGCTGAGGTTGATGTCTCGTGCGGGATATGTGCGGGCTCAGGATGTCGATTCTGCGGAAACACCGGCTGGCTCGAGATCCTCGGTTGCGGGATGGTCGATCCGAATGTCTTCGAGTATGTCGGAATCGACTCTGAGAGGTACGGCGGTTTCGCATTCGGCATGGGAGTGGAGCGAATAGCTGCACTCAAGTACGATCTGCCGGATCTTAGAATGCTTGTCGAAGGAGACATGCGGTTCTTGGCACAGTTCTAGTGTGGCCTCGCTCGCCGTCGAGCAGTTCTGATAGGGCAATATCAAGGGAAAAGCGAGATAGTCTATGCGTGTTCCACAGTCATGGTTGTCTGAATTAGTCGAAGTGAAGCTATCCCCAGAAGCGCTCAACGATCGTCTGGAGCTCACGGGAACGGCAGTCGCCGCTATTCACCGCACAGGCGAATCACTTGAGAACGTGGTCATTGGGCGGATAGTCGACAAGACCCCTCATCCGCAAGCCGACAAATTGTGGGTCACCTTGGTCGATATTGGAGAGAGTGAACCGGTTCAGATCGTATGTGGTGCTCAAAACTTTGAGGTCTCCGACCTGGTTCCCGTGGCTTTACCCGGAGCAGTCTTGCCTGCAGGCATGAAGATCAAGCGCGCTAAGTTACGTGGAGTCGAGAGCGCAGGCATGAACTGCTCGGCAGCGGAGCTTGGGCTTGGGTCCGATCAGGACGGATTGCTGATCCTACCCAAAGATGCTCCGATCGGATCGCGGTTCTCGGAGTATCAGGGACTTTCCGATGTCACCTTCGAGCTGGAGGTCACACCGAACCGGGCCGATTGCATGTCGATGGTCGGCGTCGCAAGAGAGGTCGCAGCGGTCACAGGCGTGCCGTTTTCCGCCCCCTCATTCTCGGTTGTTGAGGAGGGTTCCCCGATAGCGGATGTTGTGGATGTGACCGTCGTCGATTCTTCGCTATGTCCCAGGTATGCTGCAAGACTCGTTCGCGGCGTCAAGATTGGCCCGTCTCCGAAGTGGCTAGCCGATAGGCTCATCGCAGCTGGGGCGCGGCCCGTGAACAACATAGTAGACATCACCAACTATGTGATGTTCGAAATGGGGCAGCCACTGCATGCGTTCGACCTGGCTACGCTGCGAGGCACTGACCTGCAGGCACAGATCATCGTACGTCGAGCAAGCGCTGGGGAGCTCTTGCAGACATTAGACGGTGTGGAGCGGCGTCTCGACTCCCAGATGCTTGTCATCGCGGATTCTGCCCAGGCAATCGCACTGGCCGGAGTGATGGGCGGAGCCTCCACTGAGGTCTCTGAGACTACAGTGGATGTGTTACTTGAGGCCGCAGTCTTCGACAAGGATTCGGTTTCGAGGACCAGCAGGTCACTAGGTCTGCTTTCCGAAGCATCCTCCCGCTTCGAGAGAGGCGTGGACCCCGCCGGATGTGTTGCTGCCCTCGACAGAGCGGCATCCCTTCTGCGGGAGGTGTGCGGCGGCGTAGTTGCGAGTGGCGTTATAGACGTCGCTTCGACAGCGCCTTCGGTGCGTACCCTGGAATTGAGGATTCAGCGTCTTTGCAAGATCGTGGGCGAGGAGATTTCGGCTGAAGATATGATTGACATCCTCCAAAGACTGGGCCTGAGGGTCGAAGACGACGCACAGGAATCCCTCCGAGTAGAGATTCCGTCATTCCGCCCCGATCTTGAGCGCGAGATCGATCTCGTGGAAGAGGTCTTGCGCATCTGGGGGATGGAACGCGTGAAGCCGACATTGCCCTCAGGTACAGGTCGGAGCGGGGGGCTCACGCGGGCTCAGGCCGATAGAGAGCGCGTCGGAGCCACACTTCGAGCTGCGGGCCTGACCGAGGCCATGACATACATATTCGCCGAGGGCAGGGATACGGCTATTCCGGGTTGTGACTCAATCCCCAAAGAGGAGTGGGTTCGGCTGATGAACCCCATGTCCGAAGAACAGGCGTCCTTGAGGCGACACATTTTCCCTGGGTTACTGCGGTCGGTGTCCTTCAACCAGAATCGCGGAGTGTCAGGCGTCCATCTATATGAGATCGGAACTGTGTTCGCCACGGCAGCCGGTCGTCAATTGCCACGCGAACACCACGTGGTGGCGGGGGTACTCAACGGCAGGTGGATGCCCAAGTCCTGGCATGACGCAAGGGCTCAGTCTTCGGCTCCCAAGTCTCACGCGGGCTCTGCGGGTAGGACCGCTGATGCCCTGGATTTCTTCGACGGCAAGGGCGTCATCGAAACCCTGCTGCTTGATCTCGGCGTCGAGGCGGCCTCGTTCATCGCATCGCAGTACGAGTGGCTGCAGCCAGGGAGGTCTGCCCGAGTGGTCGCGGGAAGCGATGTCTTGGGCTGGCTGGGCGAAGTGCATCCGGAGGTCCTTGGGATATATGAGTGTGAGGGTCCAGTGGTCGCCTTCGAGCTATCACTCGATCGGCTACTGGCCAACACTGTCTCGGTGAAGAGATACCGGGATGTTCCGAGGTTTCCGCCAGTTCAACTCGACATCGCACTGGTCGTGGACAGTACTGTGACGGCCAGTAGTGTAGAGACAGCTATTTTGGAGTCGGCAGGGCGTGACCTCCACATGATCGAGCTGTTCGATGTCTACACCGGAGAGGGAGTTGAGTCGGGCAAGAAGAGCCTGGCGTATTCGTTGACGTACCGCTCCATAGACCGGACGCTCACAGACGATGAGGTCAAAACGCAGCACGAACGGATGTTGCGAAAAGTCGAGGCCAAAGTTGGGGCCCGACTCCGCGGGTAGAGTTCGCTCATGAGCATACACAGTCACTTGATATGCGTGAAGTTGCATATTCAGTTGACAGCTATACGCTTCGGACAGTATGATATCCATTCTGTCACATTGGCGTAGCATCAGGTGAGGAGCTGCGATGATTGATGTCGCGGTAATCGGCGCATCAGGATACACCGGGATCGAGCTATCCCGTATACTTCTGGGCCATCCACACTTTCGGCTTGTGGCCGCCACCTCTCGGGCGGAGTCGGGTCGTCTCCTTTCCGACGTTTACCCCAGACTCACGCACATGACCGAACTTCGCTTCGAGGATTTGGATATGCGCACCGTTGCAAAACGCGCCACGTTGGCCTTTGTCGCTCTGCCGCACACGCAGGCGCTCACCTTGGTTCCGGAGCTACTTTCGCTCGGCGTCACCGTCGTCGACCTTTCAGCGGATTATCGGATCACAGATCCTGAAGTCTACTCCCAGTGGTACTCGACTGACCACACAAGCTTGGAGTTGCTATCTGAGGCAGCCTACGGTCTTCCCGAGCTGTTTCGATCCTCCCTATCAGGAGCTCGGCTCGTCGCCTGCCCGGGATGTTATCCCACCGCCACTCTGCTGGCTGCTGCTCCGCTCCTCGAAGCTGGGCTTTTGCTCGGGGACATTGTCGTGGTCGATGCAAAATCCGGGGTCTCGGGCGCAGGAAAGAGTCCCGCTGCCGGGACTCACTTTCCGGTAGCCAATGAAGCCGTATGTGCCTACAAAGTCGGTTCGCACCGGCACGTTCCAGAGATCGAGCAGCAGTTCTCGTCTCTATCAGGCCGGTCGCTGCAGGTGGCGTTCACCCCGCATCTCGTGCCAATGACCAGAGGGCTCTTGTCCACCGTCTACCTGCAATTGTCTCGACCGCTAGAGCAAGAAGAAGCTTTTGTTTTGTATCAGGAACGGTATTCGGAAGAACATTTCATCACACTGTGTGAGTCGGGACAGATGCCGTCGACATCACATGTCAGTGGGACGAACAGAGCGCACATCGGGCTGGCCGCCCATCCTACAGGGCTGTTGACCGTGTCGTGCGCTATCGACAATCTAATCAAGGGAGCATCAGGGCAAGCGGTCCAGTGTGCCAACGTGCTGTTCGGTATCGACGAAAGTGCGGGTCTTGGATTCGCAGGCGCTGTCATTTAGGGGGTATTGCGCGTGAAATACACTGTCGAGCATATTGAAGGCGGAATACTAGCGGCTACTGGCTTCTCGGCGACGGGCGTGAGCGCCGGCGTGAAGAAGAGCGGCAAGAAGGACATCGCCATCATTGATGCTGGAACCCCTGTTCCTGCAGCAGCAGTGTTCACCAGGAACTCAATGGCTGCTGCCCCGATCGAGGTTTCGCGAGCCAACATTGAATCAGGAAGAATTCGTGCTGCTGTCGTCAATTCTGGGAATGCCAACGCCTGTACGGGTGCGCGCGGGCTCGCTGATGCTCGCAAGATGGTAGAGGTTACCGCCCATGCTCTTGGCTGCTCTCCTGCGGATGTCATCATTGCCTCCACGGGGGTAATCGGAGTCCCGCTTCCCATGCAGGTCATTGTTGACGGCATAAAGGCGGCCGTCAATGCATTGCCGAGTGGATGTGCGCGCAGTGCAGCTGAGGCGATCATGACCACCGACACGACCCACAAGGAAGCCGCTGTATACGTCGAATGCGACGGAATGACCTTCAGGGTCGGAGGGATGGCTAAGGGCAGCGGGATGATAATGCCCAATATGGCAACCATGCTTGGATTCATAACCACGGATGCTCCGCTGGATCCGGATGCCTGCCGAGCAGCGCTGGTCTCCGCTAGCGCAGAGACCTTCAATCGCATCACCGTGGACGGCGAGACATCCACCAACGACATGGTGCTGTTGATGGCCTCAGGTGCTGGGTGCGCTGATGTCATCACGACGCAACATCCCGTCTACCCAGCCGTCGTCGACGCGATCACACAAGTATGTCGGACTCTCGCACACATGATAGTCAAGGACGGTGAGGGCGCAACCAGATTCGTCAGCGTCACAGCCCGAGGTGCTTCATCGTTGCCAGACGCTGATGCAATCGCACGCTCGATTGCCAATTCTCCGCTCTTCAAGACCGCCATATTCGGGGGTGACGCCAACTGGGGAAGAGTGGCTATGGCCGTTGGCAACAGCTCAGCCTTGATCGACCCAAACAAGCTCGAGATCGTTTTCGCAGGAATCACCACGTGCCGAGAAGGCCAGGCTGTGCCATTCGATGAAGCCGAGGCCGCCCAAGCTCTTGCTCAACCTGAGATCGAGGTGCTGGTGGATCTTCACCTCGGCGATTGCGAAGCAACTGTTTGGACTTGCGACCTATCCTACGAATATGTCCGCATAAACGGCGAGTATCGTTCTTAATCGAGTCTGAATACTGATGTGAGGAACATTTCACCGATGCAAACATCCCAAGACCAACCGAGGAGAGAGCAACCGATGTCTGACATCCATTTGAAGGCCAGCACTTTGACCGAGGCCCTACCGTGGATCAAGCGGACCTGGGGGCGTACGATTGTCATCAAATACGGCGGTTCGGCAATGACGGACCCAGAGCTTCGCGCACACGTTGCAAGCGACATCGTGCTCATGAAGCTTGTCGGAATCAATCCGGTTATCGTACATGGCGGAGGGCCGGAGATCAGCTCATTCATGGACCGCCTGGACATGCCGGTCGAATTCAGCGATGGACTCCGAGTGACTTCGGATGAAGCGATGGAGATCGTCAAGATGGTTCTAGTCGGCAAGGTAAACAAAGAACTCGTCTCGGCGATCAATACACACGGCAACCTTGCAGTCGGCATATCCGGCGACGATGCGAATCTGATTCGAGCCAAGCAGCTCTCGCCTCATCTCGGCCGGGTCGGCGAGGTAACGAGCATCGACACCACGGTTGTCATGAAATTGATCGATGACGGCTTCATACCGGTTATTGCCACGGTCGCAGTCGCTGAAGATGGGGGTTCGTACAACGTCAATGCCGATGCCGTAGCGGGTCGTCTTGCAGCTGATCTGAGCGCAGACAAAGTCATATTCCTCACAGATGTCGATGGGTTGTATGCGGATCCCTCGGACAAGACTTCGCTAATCAGGAAGCTATCATTGGAGCCAGCCGAGGAAATCGTCGAAGGAGGCTCGCTGAAAGGCGGAATGGTCCCCAAGGTCTCGGCGTGCGTCAAGGCGGTTCGCGGCGGGGTCAAACGCGCACACATACTCAACGGGACAGTGCCTCATGCCCTGCTACTTGAGGTCTACACGGAAGAGGGTGTCGGCACCATGATCACTCCCGCCGAGGAACCCTGGTTGGCCGAAGAGGTGATGTGACTTTATGGGATTAGAATTGGAGCGCCTGGCAGCGCTGGATGTGGCCAGCCACATGAATACATATAGCCGCAAGCCGGTACTCTTCGTGTCCGGCCAAGGGATGCGACTTCTCGACGACGATGGCCGCGAGTATCTCGACTTCATGAGCGGGATTGGTACCGTGAACCTTGGACACTCGCACCCTGCGGTCGTGCAGGCCGTACGGGAGCAGGTCGGAAAACTCACTCATATCACCAATCTGTTCCACGTTGAGCATCGCGCTGAGCTAGCGGCGCAGATTGTCGATCTCTTTGGTGGGGACGCCCGTGTTTTCTTCGGCAATTCCGGGGCTGAAGCGGTTGAGGGTGCAGTCAAGCTGGCCAGGAAGTGGGCCTCTATCCACAGAGGGCCTCACTCCAGGAATATCGTTGCAGCGCATCGGTCGTTTCACGGCCGCACTCTAGCCTCGCTAGCCGCCACGGGACAGCCTGCTAAGCAGGAGATATTCACTCCAGTCTCGCCGGGGTTTCGACACGTCGAGCTCAACGATGTCGTCGCCCTCGAGGACGCACTGGATGACTCGGTATGTGCGGTGTTGCTCGAGCCGGTCCAAGGTGAAGGCGGCGTATTCCCATGCACTCAAGAGTACCTACGCGCAGTCCGAGAGATGTGCGATGCTCGTGGCATCCTGCTCATGTTCGACGAGGTCCAGTGTGGGATATATCGGACGGGTCCGGTCTTCGCTCACCAGACTTCCGGCGTTCGCCCCGACATAATGACGCTAGCGAAAGCGCTCGGAAACGGACTCCCCATAGGAGCTGTGGTGGCCAACACTTCGGTTGCGGATGCGTTCGTCCCCGGAGACCACGGGTCGACCTTCGGCGGAGGCCCAGTGATCTGTGCCGCAGCGCGAGCCAATCTCGATGCCCTCAGTGAAGAGCGGGCGGGCGCGAGGGCGATCTCCTCGGGCGAGCATCTGGTTGCCGGTCTGGAGCGCCTGATGCTCGAAACGAGTAGCATCGCAGAAGTGAGGGGAGCGGGCCTTATGGTCGCGTTCGACTTGATTGAGCCAAGTGCAGTTCAGCTTGTGGATCAAGCACTCGCCGATGGATTCGTGCTCAACAGTACCTCGGCGAACACGGTCAGGCTTTTGCCCCCATTATGTTGTACTACAGTCGAGATCGATCAGTTGCTCGAGTATCTGCGACCAGCAATCACAGAAGGGAAGAGATGATGGGAGCCTTCTTGAGGGGTCGGGATCTGCTTACCATTGCCGACCTGGGAGCTGAAGATATCTGGGCAGTTCTTGACCTGGCTAAAGAGCTGAAGAACGGGCGGGAGCCGGGCATGGACGCCCGAAGACATGAGAGCAAGGCAGTGGCTCTGATTCTTGAGAAGCCCTCTTTGCGCACTCGGGTGTCGTTCGAGGTTGCTTGTCATCGCTTGGGTATGCACCCTGTGATCCTCGGAGGGAGCGATAACGTTTTCTCTCGCGGAGAGAGCGTGCATGATTCGATCAAGACGCTTGAGCGCTACGTCGACGCGATATGCGTAAGGACATTCGAGCAATCTAAAGTCGAGGAGATCGCGAATCTGGCCGAAGTGCCGGTCGTCAATATGCTTACGGACGAGCATCATCCTTGTCAGGGGCTGGCGGATCTCATGACGATCGTCGAGAACTTCGGTAGGCTGAGCGGGCTCCGATTTGCATATGTGGGGGATGGGAACAACATGGCGAACACATACCTCTTGGCAGGTGCGACCACAGGCATGGAGGTCGCCATATCATGCCCCCATGGCTATCGGCCCCATGAGGCGATCCTCGCCAGGGCCCAAGAGCTCGCCCTGGAAAACGGGGGGCGGATTGAGCTAGCCGCCGATCCGGGAGCAGCCGTCAGAGACGCCCAGGTCGTTGTGACTGATACCTGGACTTCAATGGGCCAGGAGGACGAGCACCAAAGGCGACTCGAAGCATTCGAAGGCTATATCGTAGATCCCGAACTCATGGGCCTTGCTGCGACAGATGCGATCTTCCTGCACTGTCTGCCAGCGCATAGGGGAGAAGAAGTGGCAGATGAAGTGATCGATGCGCCCTATTCCAAGGTTTTTGACGAGGCAGAGAATCGATTGCATGCGCAGCAGGCTTTGCTCGCGCTGCTGTTAGGGTGACTAGTTTGTCAGTCCTGTAATGTTGACCAGAAGGCGAAGTGATAGGGTATGGGAAAGAGAAAAGCGCGGCATGATCTGATTCGGGCGATAGTCCGGCAAGACAGGATACGGACCCAGCGAGACCTAGTGGAAGCTTTAGCTAGGCACGGGCAAGAGTGCACGCAGGCCACCGTGTCGCGAGACATCTCCGAGATCGGACTCCGAAAAGTACCCGAGGGCGTTTATGTCCTTGCCGAGGATCAGCATCTTCATCGAATGGTCACGGAGGTGGTCGTCTCGGTGATCCACACCGGTAATCTGGTGCTCGTCAAAACGTCTCCGGGTACCGCACAGGGCGTGGCAGCGGCCATGGATAGGGCCGAGCTCGAGGGCATACTGGGAAGCATTGCGGGCGATGACACCGTGCTACTGATAACCGAAGGTGAGGCAGCCGCTGTCGCGCTGAAAGAACGGATTTCCAAGTTTAGGATCACTTAGTCTGACCAATCACCAAAGCATCGACACGGAGGTACTCAGGAACTATGGCGAAAGATATTTGTGTGCTGGCATATTCTGGTGGTCTAGACACCTCGGTGGCTATCCGCTGGATTTCGGAAAACTACGAAGTTGACGTCGTCGCCCTAGCCATCGATGTTGGTCAGGAGCGTCAGGATCTCGACTTCATTCGGAGGAAGGCACTCGATATCGGGGCGACTGACTCTGTGGTGAAAGACGTGCGCCAGGAGTACGTTGACGAGTATCTCTCGAAGGCTTTGAAGGCTAACGCACTCTATGAGAACAAGTATCCGCTGGTGAGTGCTTTGTCGCGACCCATCATCGTGAAGCATCTTGTCGAAGAGGCCCACCGGCGCAATGCACGGTTCATTGCACATGGTTGCACCGGGAAGGGCAACGACCAGGTCCGTTTCGAAGTCGGCGTGATGGGACTCGACCCCGGCATCGAGATCATCGCGCCCGTACGCGAATGGGAGATCAAGACGCGGGAACAAGCGATGGAATGGGCAATCGAGCGGGGGATACCGGTCCCGACCACCAAGGAGAATCCTTACTCCATCGATGACAACCTCTGGGGTCGAGCCATCGAATGCGGCATCCTTGAGGACCCTTGGGTTGAACCCCCGGCCGACATCTACACCTTGACCGCCACAAGCGAGTCGGGTCCCGCCGAGCCGGAGTACGTAGAGATTACCTTCGAGGCCGGGATTCCCACCGCCATCAACGGCGTCCAAGCGAGCTTCATCGATATCATCGCTCAGATGACGGCGATCGCCGGTGCCCATGGTTTCGGCAGGATCGACATGATCGAGAACCGCCTCGTGGGTGTGAAGTCCCGCGAGATCTATGAGGTCCCGGGGGCGCTGGCGCTTATTACAGCCCACAAGGCCCTGGAGGACTTGTGTCTTGAGCGGTCGGTGCTCCACTACAAGCTTGGCATTGAGCAGAAATGGTCGGAACTCGTTTACAACGGGCTGTGGTACTCGCCGCTCAAAGAGGCGCTAGACGCATTCGTGCACACAACACAGGAGATGGTGACCGGTGACGTCCGCCTGCGATTCTCGGCAGGTAGCTGTGTTACGGTTGGGCGCCGCAGCCCTTACTCGCTGTACGATTACAACCTGGCTACCTACGATGAAGCCGATACGTTCGACCATGCCGCGGCCAAGGGGTTCGTTGATCTACACGGACTGCCGACCAAGGTGTGGGCCCGACAGAGGCAGAAGGCGATTAGGAAGGGCGATGTTGCGATCTAAAGTACTTAGCCGAAGCGATCTGCGTGTCATGGCGGCTGCTGGAGTCTGGGTGGTCCTGTGGACGGCGCTGGCCTTCGTGTTGTCGCTGCTCACTGGGGCGATAGAGATCCAAGCCGACACGGTGGCGTTCTCGTTTTACATGGGACTGTTCATCGGTGCGGTCGTAGGGGCCTTTGGTTCCACCGAATCCCGGGGAACTCGCAACCAGAATGCGTTCGTGGTAGGAGCGATCATATTCGGATCGTTGCTTCCAATACTACTGCCAGGACATACACCGCGGGTTCAATGGGCGTACAACATGGTGGGAATTGGTTTCGGTTCTGCACTGGCCTTTCCTGCAGCCCGGTTCTTGGCGGCACTGATACGACAGAAACTGAAGAAGGACCCAGGGAGCGGACAAAGTGAATAGGCCAAGAAAGAATTGGGGCGGGCGTTTCGAGCGGTTCGGCGGTAGGTTCCTCGAAGAATTCGGGGCTTCCCTCGATGTCGACAAGAGAATGTGGGCAGAGGATATCAGGGCATCCATCGCACATGCGCGGATGCTTGCGGACAACGAAGTGATTTCGATCGCTGACGCCGACGCGATCGAGGAGGGTCTTTCGCAGATATATCGCGAGATCCGTGACGGAAGTTTCGTCTTCGATCTGGCGGACGAGGACATCCACATGGCCATCGAGCGCATACTCACCGAGCGCATCGGCCCCGCAGGTGGTCGTCTGCACACTGCTCGGAGTCGAAACGATCAGGTCGCAACTGACACCAGGCTCTACGTCAAGCGGTGCGCCGTCGAGCTTATCGAGGCGAACGTCTCTCTCCGAGAAGCCATCCTTCAGCTTGCCAAGGATCAGGCCCATGTAGTCATGCCCGGATATACCCACCTGCAAAAGGCTCAACCAGTTCTCTTCAGTCACCACGTACTTGCCTATCTCTGGATGTTTTCGCGTGACGCCCTCCGGCTCAGGCACGCACACGATGCTGCCGACACTCTTCCGCTGGGCAGCGCGGCGCTCGCCGGTACCTCGTTTCCAATCGATCGTCAGCAGGTTGCCGATCGGCTTGGCTTTGCGGGCATTTCGGCTAATTCGATGGATGCGGTTAGCGACCGGGATTTCTTGCTCGACATCGTCTACGCCTGCGCGGTATCGATGATCCACATGTCCAGGCTGTGTGAAGAGCTGATTCTTTGGTCCACCGAGGAGTTCGGTTTTGTGACGATGGATGACACCTACGCCACAGGCTCGAGCATCATGCCGCAGAAGAAGAATCCGGACTTCGCCGAGCTCGTGCGAGGAAAGAGCGGAAGGGTCACTGGAGATCTAATGGGACTTTTCATGGTCCTCAAGGGACTCCCGCTCGCATACAACAAGGACATGCAGGAGGATAAAGAGTCTGCATTCGATGCCATCGACACGACTCTGGCCTGTATGAATGTCGTCTCGGGAATGCTTTCGACACTTCGGGTCAACGAAGAGAGGATGGCCCAGGCGGCCCTCGGCGGATTCATGGCGGCCACAGACCTGGCCGACCACCTCGTGGTGCAGGGCCTGCCCTTCAGGGCGGCACACGAGATTGTCGGGCGTCTGGTGCTCGAGTGCGAGCGTTCCGGTCGGACCCTGCAGGACCTATCGGCCGAGGAGTACGCCGCGATCCATCCGGGGTTTGGCGAGGGCGTCTTAGATGTCATCGACATCCATTCCGTTGTGGCCCGCAGGATCAGCGCAGGGGGCACCGGGGTCGAGCCGGTTGCAGCGCAACTCGTGGCCGCCGAGCAGGACATCGCCAAGGACCGCGGATGGATTCAGAGCGCAGCGCCCAAGGTGTGACGGCTGATCTGGGTGCGATGCTTTCGCCCGAGGTCTTCGAGTCCGACCCTAGAGTCGTAGCACTTGAGCTGCTAGGCAAGACGCTGGCGGTTCGGGACGGTGAAGTGGTGGCTGGCGGCAAGATCGTCGAGGTGGAGGCTTATCTCGGCGCAGAGGATCCCGGCAGCCATGCTGCGACTCGCGGGATAACTCCTCGCAACGCTACGATGTACGGACCACCGGGCTCGGCTTACGTCTATCTGTCGTACGGGATCCACCACATGCTCAATGTCGTTTGCCTGCCTGACGGGCTTGCGGGGGCGGTACTCATCCGCGCCATCGAGCCCTTGATTGGGATTGATGTCATGGCCAGGCGCAGGGGCACCGATGCCCCGCTGTTGCTGGCGCGCGGCCCTGGCCGTCTTACCTCGGCTTTAGGGGTCACCATGGCCGACAATGCGAGCGTCATCAACGCAGGTCGAGTAGAGATCCACGATGGACCACCGGTTCCGAAGCGAAGAATTGCCACTACCGGGAGGATCGGGCTATCGGCCGGTCAGGATCTGCCGCTGCGATATCACATCGCCCAGAGCCGCTACGTGTCCCGGTAGGAGGATGCCCCCGAGTTGATCCTTGCGAGTCCTACGGCGTTGGTGTCGTCGGGGCTGAAGGAGGTTCGGGTGGTGCTGGGGGTGTTGGGGGAGTGGGAGGCGTCGGCGTCGGCTGAGTCACCGGGGGAGTCGGCGCGGGCGTCGGGGCTCGTGGCGCTGGGCCCCGTGAGATTACGATGTTGACGACAGTGTTGTCGCGGACACGAGCACCGCCCTCGGGGCGCTGCGAGACGATTTGGCCCGCCGGAACCGTAGCGTTGAATGCCTCAGTGAACGCAGCACGCAAGCCGGCCTCTTCCATTGCATCGGTGATCTGCGCCCGGTTCATCCCGGCAAGTGCCGGTACGCTGATTCTTGAATCCCACTCCGGCTTCCAGATGTAGTCGGGCCTGGGCTGTGAATCGAAGTTCATGACCGGAAGGCCTTGATGTGCGGCACGCATGAAGTCTGCCCAAATCGGAGCCGCGAGCGTGCCACCAAAACCTCGACGGCCCCTGACGTTATTCATCGGAAGTTCTGTCTCGTAGTGGCCTACCCACACGGCAGTGGACAGCTGTGGTGTGTAGCCAGCGAACCATGCATCGCGGTTGTTCTGGGAGGTGCCAGTCTTGCCAGCAGCCGGGCGGCCAATCCGAGCGCGACTCGCGGTTCCGCGGGATATGACGCCCTCCAGCACCGTAGTGGCTGCATAGGCGATCTCCGGCTCGATAGCCTTGGTGCTCTCGGGCTCGGCTTCGTAGACCACCGCCCCATCGGCGGCCTCAACCTTGGTGATGGCGATTGGAGGGAACGCAAGGCCGTTGGTTGCAAGGGTTCCGTATGCAGCGGCCATTTCCAGTGGAGTGACATTCTGACTCCCTAGAGCGATGGAGGGGAGAGCAGGCACGTTGGTGGTGATTCCCATCCGCTGAGAGACGTCCGCTACCTTCTGGGCCCCCGTTTTTCCACCGCGCTCATTCAAGTCCCAGATCAAGCGGGCGAAAACCGTATTGACCGAGATGGCCGTAGCCCGGTCGATGGAGATAAGACCCCTGCCGCGCCCTTCGGAGTTGGAGACCTCCCAGGGGGGAGTGGTCCTGATGACAGCTGGCGATGAAGAGTCCATCAGTCGATGGGGGGGCATGCCATCTTCCATCGCGGCTACCAGCACGAACGTCTTAAATGCCGACCCAGGCTGGCGACTGCCTTGGGTTGCTAGGTTGAATTTGTTGGTTGCGTAATCTCGCCCGCCAACCATCGCCCTGATGTGGCCGTTGCGCGGATCCACCGAGACCAGCGCAGCATCCGGATCGCCTGGTTGTCCCAATGCCGAGAAGACCGCATTCTCGGCGTAGCCCTGCAGGCGGGTGTCAAGGGTGGTGTGGACAGTGAGTCCTCCCTGGAAGACCAGGGACTGGTCGAAGTCATCTTGCAACAGCCTGCGGACGTGAGCCACGAAGTAGTGTGCTGAGTAGATGCCGTGCAGAGGCTCATCGGCACGCTTGAGGTTGAGCGGTTCGGCCATCGCAGATTCATACTCTTCGCGAGTGATGTAGTCGTTGACGTACATTCGCTCCAGGACGTGGGCCCTGCGCTCCAAAGCTCCATCGGGGTTGTCGTACGGCGAGAGTCTGCCCGGGCGCTGAGGGAGTCCAGCAAGCAAGGCAGCTTCAGCCAGCGTCAGGTCAGCAGCGTCCTTCGAGAAGTAGACTCTCGCAGCGGCTTGCGCGCCGTAAGCGCCCTCTCCGTAGTAGACCGCATTCAGGTAGAGCTCCAGGATCTGCTCTTTGGACTTCCGCTTTTCGAGCTCAAGAGCGAGATAGGCCTCGCGGACCTTACGGCGGAAGGTGATGTCCGTGCGTTCATCGACGAGAATGGTGTTGCGGATGTACTGTTGAGTCAGCGTTGACGCACCCTCAAGGCCGCGGCCTTTGATGAAGCTGTTGATGAATGCCCGCAATATACCTTGCGGATCGACTCCGGGGTGCTCGAAGAATCGTTCGTCCTCGACAGCCACAGTGGCCTCCACCAGGTATGTGGAGATCTCTGACTTAGGGACAACGGTTCGATTCTCCAAGAAGAGTCGGGCTAGCAGGACGCCATCCGCCGAATATATCCTTGTGGCCTGTGCGACCTCAAAAGCGCGGGGATCCTCGTAGTCAGGAAGGTCTTGTAGCCACGAGGTCACCAGGCCGTAGGCGCCCCCGGCACCGCCGACGGCGAAGACCACCAGCAGCACAGCGGTAATCGACAAGATGGTTGCCGCCTTACCAAGGCCCTTCTTGCTCGTACGCCTTATTCGCTTTCTGCGACTTGACATATCCGGGGTTTCATCTCCTACTGATAGTTTGACTTATACTTTGCCAGATTTCCCCAGCGATTCGTGATTATCGTCCACTATGTTACCGAATGGATACAGAATGAACATACCCACAAGGGACCTGCCTGAACTGTTGGCACCAGCTGGTGGTCCTGATGCTCTTCGAGCCGCGGTCCACAGCGGAGCCGACGCAGTCTATCTCGGGCTCGACAGCCTCAACGCAAGAGGCGGCGCCGAGAACTTCTCCCTTGAGACGCTCGCCGAGGCGACCCGGTTCGCCCATCTTCACACAAAGAGAGTCTATTTGACACTCAATGTCGCCCTATTCGAGATCGAGCTCCAGCATGCGCTTCAGATGACGGCGGATGCCTGGAGCGCTGGCGTGGATGCCGTGATCGTCCAGGATCTGGGCCTGGCTCGGCTTATCCACTCGCAGTTACCAGAGGTCCGAATGCATGCATCCACACAGGTCGGAACACACAATTCCCGGACCGTGGAAGCGCTCGCAGAGATGGGCTTCGCCCGCGTAACGCTAGCAAGGGAGCTCTCTTTATCTCGCATCACCGGCATCGTCGACTCCACCGCAATCGAGGTCGAAGTCTTCGCCCACGGAGCTCTGTGCGTCTGCTATTCGGGGCAATGCCTGATGTCTTCTGTAATCGGCGGGCGCTCGGCAAATCGCGGCTACTGCGCACAGCCGTGCCGTCTCCCGTACGAGATCATCGATGCCAAGGGTCGCAGCGTCGCCAAGGAGGGGCCACACCTGCTCTCGCCGAAGGACCTGCACACCATCCATCTGCTACCCGAGCTGATCGCGACCGGAGTGAAATCGCTCAAGATCGAGGGGCGCATGAAGAGTCCTGAATACGTTGCACTCGTCACGGGGGTCTATCGCGCAGCGCTGGACCGTGCGTGGTCAGATCCCGAGGGCTATGCGGCAAGCGAGGCCGAAGAGGCCATACTCGCCGAGGCTTTCAGTCGGGGCTTCACCTCTGCGTACCTTACTGGCGAGCGTACAGCCGAAATGATGAGCCGCGCTAGGCCGAACAATCGCGGTGTGCCCATCGGCCGCGTAGTGTCGACCGGAACTGGCACCGCGCGGATCAAGCTCGAGGTCGGGCTCGATCGCGGTGATATCGTCGAGTACTGGACCAAGTCCGGTCGGCACGCGCAGAAGGTCTCGCCGCTCAAGCTCGACGGCCGGGATGTCGTGGCGGCGCCTTCGGCCGCTGTTGTTGAGATCGCAGCCCACCGCTCCGTCAGCACCGGCGACAGGGTCTTCCGAGTCGCTAACGCTTCCCTCAATGAGGCCGCCAGGCGGACATTTGCGAAGGACGCCGCCCCGCGTCTCGCGATCGATGTCGCGGTCAAAGTCGTCGTCGGCGAGGAGCTTCAGATCGAGGTCAGCCGTGCCGGTCACAGCGCACAGGCCACGGGGGCGCTGGTCGAGCGCGCACGCACCAAGCCCATAACCGCCGAGGAGGTCGGTGAGCACGTGGGCAGGCTGGGAGGCACGCCTTTCAGGATTGGAGCCCTGGACATCCAGCTTTCGGCAGATGCAGGGCTGGGTTACTCGGCGTTGCATCGTTTGCGCAAGGAAGCGATCGAGGCCCTCGAGCGATCGATCCTCGAGCCGTGGCTTGCACGCGAACCAAAACACCCTGACGTCCCCGCACTCGCACGGAACGCTCGCCGACGCGATCTTCCTGAGATCGTCGTCCGGTGTACGAGTTTAGCGGTCGCGAAGGCTTGCCTGGGTGCAGGCGCGCATAGAGCGATACTGCCCATCGACGCGCTTGCATCCGAAGACGTCCTCGGCCCGGCGATCGTGCCTGAACTGCCGAGGATCGCTCTCGACGGCGAACTCGAGGGGTACGTCACTATGGCTCGCGGCTTCGGGAGGGCTTGCGTGGGTGACCTCGGCGGACTGGAGGCGCTCTCAGGAAGCGATGTCTTCCTGGAGGCCGATTGGAGCCTGAATGTCACGAATCCGTTCACGGTGGAAGCGCTGCGTGATCTAGGGGCTTCTTTCGTCTGGCTGTCCCCAGAGCTGTCCGGAAGGCAGCTCGCGGCGCTCACCCAGAGGGCATCCATCCCAGTGGGGATGGCGTTCTACGGCCGTCAAGAGCTCATGGTGACAGAGCCGTGCGTGCTGACAGCACTAGGCGCATGCTCCGGCCGCTGTGCGACATGCACCAGGAGGGCACGGGAGCACACCCTTCGCGACAGGAAAGGTTTCGTCTTCCCAATGTTCGTCGACGAGCGTGGACGTACCCACATCCTGAATTCGGTGCCACTTGATCTGGCGAAGGCAACGGGAGAGATCATCGACATGGGAATCGACGCGATCAGACTGGACTTCACAACGGAGACCGTACAGGCCGCTCAGCAGATCACCGCACATACGAAGGCCCTGATGGCATCGGCGATCTCCTCGCGCACAAAGACGCCCGAAGCACCGCGTCCGCGGGCAGCGCAGGACTCCACCAGCGGGCTTTTCTATCGCGGCGTGAAGTGATCTGCGGTCCATCGCCCGGCAAGCATGGGCCCAAGTAGCGGGCCTCGTCGGCTCACCTGACGATAATCTGCCGAGTCACCGACGAAGTCTGGTTTCGATCATCGGTAACCCAGAGCGTGACCGAGAAAGTCCCGGGCGCAGTGTAGGCGTACTCAACGCGCGGACCTGAGAGCTTGTTGCCGTCACCGAACTCCCATTGGTACGAGGTGATCGTCCCGTTGTCCGTCGAACCTGTGGCATCGAAGACCAATCGCTGCCCCACGGTCGCCTCGGCAGGAAGGCTGAAAACGGCGCGCGGTGGCCTGTCTGAAGCGCCACCGTCAGAGACAACGATGGTGACGACAGTCGCCGTGGTTCCGGTACTTCGTCCGGCGGGGTCCTGACTCGACACCACCCCGGCAGGAATACCCCGGACGTCCTGTTCGACAACCCTGAACTGCAACATCAGTCGATTGAAGGCAGCAATCGCTTCTTGCTTCGTCATCCCGATCACGTCAGGGATTTCGACTTCGGTCGGGCCAGTGTGTGTCGGGCATGGTTCTGGCAGACCTTGCTCTAGGAAGAGGCTTGTGAAGCTCTCGGGACACCACTCGCCCGCGCGCTGCCCACTTTGAGTGCATATGCTGACCTGGGTCAGACCCTCCGGCCGCGGGAAATCTTCAACTGGCCAGGGTTCGTGCGCAGCCTTCATGAACTGAGCCCATATCCGCGATGGAACGGAACCGCCTGTGATGTTGCGCCCCGCTGCGTCCTTGAGCTCGCGTGCGGCCTCGGGATGGCCCACCCAGACACCTGCGGACAACTGAGGCGTGTAGCCGACGAACCACGCGTCGCGGTATTCCTGCGTCGTTCCTGTCTTGCCCGCCGCCGGGCGCCCGATGCGCGCAGCCGTGGCGGTCCCGCGCGTCAGAACTCCTTTGAGCATGTCGGTTGTAAGGTAGGCGACCGCTGGGTCTATGGCGCCGACCGTCAGGGACGGCTCAGCCGAGAAGAGGACCTCACCGGCTGCGTCAGTCACTTCGGCAAGTCCGAATGGGTTGGAGGCGGTTCCCCCGGAGGCCAGAGTGGCGTACGCCGAAGTCATCTCGAGCGGCGAGACACCCTGGTCCATGCCGCCTAGGGCAATCGCGGGGACGTGCTCGAACTCAGTGGTCACCCCCATGGCCCTCGCAGTCTGGACGACCTCGTCGGTGCCGACATCGAGAATCAGTTCACTGAAGATGGAGTTGACCGAGCGCTCGATGGCGGTGCGTAGGCGCATGGGGCCGCCAGGAGTGGCCCCCGTGACATCCCAGGTCTCACCGTTGGGAAGAGGGAAGGCCCTCGGGCCCGATTCGAACATATCCTCCGTGCCGACTCCTTCGGCAAGAGCTGCAGCCAGCACGAAGGTCTTGAACGCCGAGCCGGGTTGGCGTCTTCCCTGAGCAGCGACGTTGAACTGCTTCGACGCGAAGTCGCGCCCGCCGACCATCGCGAGTATCTCGCCGGTCTTCGGATCGATGGCGACCAGAGCTGCCGAAGGCCCTTCGGGGTCCTCAAGGTTGTCGAGGACCGCCTTCTCGGCCGCGCGTTGGAGACGCAGATCCAGAGTGGTTCGGATGCTGATGCCCCCACGGAAGACGACCTCGGAGCCAAACTGGTCGATGAGCTGCGCTTTGATGAACTCGACGAAGTACGGCGCCTTGGCGTCGTTGTCGGGCAGGCCAGCGGTCTCGATGGGTGTCGCTTCGGCCGCTGTGTACTCCTCTTCGGTGATCAACTCTTGATCTCGCATGAGTCCGAGCACGGTGTTGCGGCGGTTCACGGCGTCTTCGGGGTTCAGGTACGGCGAGAAGCGTCCAGGGGAGCGGATCACTCCAGCGATGACCGCTGATTCGGTTAGGGTCAACTCTTGCACAGGCTTTCGGAAGAATGCCTGGGAGGCGGCCTCTACGCCGTAGGCCCCATGTCCGAAGTAGATCGTGTTCAGGTAGAGCTCAAGAATCTCCCGTTTGGTGAAGCGATCCTCGACCTGATAGGCAAGCACGGCTTCCATCACCTTGCGTCGGACCGTCCGTTCCGGCGTGATGAACGCGTTCTTCACATACTGTTGGGTGATCGTGGAACCGCCCTGCAATCGGTCGGTCGTCAGCGAGACCCAGAGGGCTCGCATGATTCCAATCGGGTCGACTCCTTCATGGGTGAAGAAGCGCTTATCCTCGGTGGCTATGACCGCATCGACAAGATCCTGCGGCATCTCGTCCAGTGGGACATCGGTGCGATTCTGCTCGGCGAATAGACTGGCAAGCACCTCGCCGTTACGGTCGTAGATGACAGAGGTCTGGTCCCTGCCCTGCGGGTCAGCACCCGGATCGGGCATATCGCGCATGATCGAAGCGAACGCCAGGCCGCCTGCCAACAACGCGATCAACACGATGCCGAGCAGCGCTAGGAGCAGCGTGCGGATCCTCCGCCTGCGCCGCCGGAGGTTCGGTCGCTTCTTGCCGACGGGCTTCCTGCTCTTACCCGCCGAAGAAGGGCGCCTCTCGCCCCGAGCTGGCGGGCGCCTCTCGCCCTTTACAGGGGGCCGCTTGCGGGGCTTTGCGCCCTCGCTTCCTGGACGTCCACCGTCCGATGACTCGGATCGCGGCCGCGGGCGTGGACGGGGTCTAGGCCGGGGTTGATCCCCAGCATCCCGCTTGCGTCTGTTGTCGTCTCTGTTCTGTGGGCTCATCGTTCCATCTATTGCCGAGCGTAAAGGGCGCCAACGATGTCATCGGCAGCATCCGCCAAGACGATAAGCGAGATGAGACATCGGCGTCGGGCAGGTTTTGCATACATGTTAGTATGACGTGCAACATACAGGCCAAACATGGAGGGGTCCGACCCGAACGATGAGTATACCCGAATCGCAATACCATCGACTCACCAGCGGGACCGCTGAGATCGCACCGCAGGACGCACTGCGCTCGCGCCTGGAATCGGGCACTCCGCTCCGAGTGAAACTCGGCGTGGACCCGACCGCACCCGACCTGCACCTGGGTCATGCGGTTCCGCTCCGCAAGTTACTCCAGTTCCAACAAGCCGGCCACCAGGTCGTTTTGATCATAGGTGACTTCACCGCACTCATCGGCGATCCGTCCGGGCGTAGCACCCTCCGTCCACCGCTGAGCAAGGAGGAGGTCGATGCCCACGCGAAGACCTACCTCGCTCAGGTCTTCAAGGTCCTCGATCCCGAACTCACAGAGGTCCGCCGAAATTCCGAGTGGCTCGCATGCCTCGATTTCGGAGACCTGCTGCGTCTTAGCAGCATGTTCACCGTCGCCCGCATCCTCGAGCGCGACGACTTCCAGAAGCGGTATCGAGAGGGCGTCGGAATCTCCCTGCACGAGCTGCTCTACCCGCTGGCGCAGGCTTATGACTCGGTGGTGGTGAAAGCGGACGTTGAGATCGGCGGCACCGACCAGCTCTTCAACCTGCTGGCAGGGCGCGAACTCATGGAGCGTCACGGGATGCGGCCACAAGTCTGCATGACACTGCCGCTACTTGAGGGAACCGATGGCGTCCAGAAGATGAGCAAGTCCTACGGCAATTACGTCGGCCTCACCGATGAACCTGCCGACATGTTCGGCAAGATCATGTCCATCCCCGATGAGCTCATGGTCAAGTACTATCGCCTTTGCTCTTCCATACCCGCCGAGGAGATCGACGCAATCGAGGAGGGCCTGGGCGCCGGTGAGTTGCATCCCGGACAGGTCAAACGCAGGCTCGCCCGCGACATCGTCGAAATCTACCACGGTGGCTCGTCAGGAACTGAGGCCGAGGCCGCATTCGACCGGGTCTTCAAGGACCACTCGATACCCGAAGACGTGCCCGAGGTCGTCGTCGAGCTAGGCGAAGTCGTGCATCTTCCGGCGCTACTCAAGGAGCTGGGACTCGTCGCTTCTAACGCCGAAGGTCGACGCATGATCGATCAGGGGGGCGTGAAAGTGGACGGGGGTGCCCTCGGCTCCGGGTCTTACGATTACCCGCCCGGTGAAGTCGATGGCCGAGTCATCCAGGTCGGACGCCGCCGATTTGCTAGGCCGAAGCGCGGCTGAACGAGGACAGGGAGACATGGGGCAACCTGACGGAAGACACCTGGTGTTGGATGGAGTGACTGCCACGCGGGGAAGTTTTGTCTTAGGTCCCATCGATATTGTCCTTCCCTTTGGCAAGATCACAGCCGTGGTAGGCGCGAACGGTGCTGGCAAGACGACTCTGGCTCGTGTTTTGTTGGGACAGATACCGATGAGGGAAGGGCGTATCGTACTTAACGACAGGCCAGTACTTCCTTCACAGATGGAGTGGAGAGCAACAGTCGGCTTCTTGCCTGATGATCCGGAAGAACTACTAGCTGAGTGTACAGCAGAAGAACTTTGGCAACTTTCCATCGGTGCTCATGTGTTGTGCTATCCGAGGGAAGCAAGACCTGAGGCAAAGAGGAAGATGCTCGCTCGCGCGCATGAGCTCGCAGAGATTCTTCATTTCCAAGCACCGCCCAGCAAGCCTATTGCCTACTTCAGCTTAGGGATGCGCAAGAAGACACAGCTAATTGCGGCACTCGCCACGATGCCC
>JAMDCK010000006.1:0-2500 GCA_023488435.1 Actinomycetota bacterium | reverse complement strand
AGTCACACGTCGTAGACGCGAAGCCAGGTGATCTATCCATGGGCAGGCTGAAGCGAGGGTAAGACCTCGTGGAGGGCCGAACCCACTTCGGTTGAAAACGGAGGGGATGACCTGTGGATCGGAGTGAAAGGCTAATCAAACCTGGAGATATCTCGTTCTCCCCGAAATAGCTTTAGGGCTAGCCTCGGATGTTTAGTATTGGTGGTAGAGCACTGGATGGCCTAGGGGGCTTCACCGCTTACCGAAGTCAACCAAACTCCGAATGCCAATACTTTAGAGTCCGGGAGTCAGACTATGTGGGCTAAGCTGTGTAGTCGAAAGGGAAACAGCCCAGACCGCCCGCTAAGGTCCCTAAATCCATGCTAAGTGGCAAAGGATGTGCGTTTGCTCAGACAACCAGGATGTTGGCTTAGAAGCAGCCATTCATTTAAAGAGTGCGTAATAGCTCACTGGTCAAGTGGACATGCGCCGACAATTCACGGGGCTCAAGCATGGTACCGAAGCGGCGGACTTCACAATTGTGGAGTGGTAGGGGAGCATTCCATTCGGGTCGAAGTCGGCGGGTGACCGTCGGTGGACTGAATGGAAGAGCGAATGCTGGCATGAGTAACGAGAGAAACGTGAGAAACGTTTCCGCCGTAAGCCTAAGGGTTCCTGGGCAACGCTAATCGTCCCAGGGTCAGTCGGGAGCTAAGGCGAGGCCGAAAGGCGTAGTCGATGCACAACAGGTAGACATTCCTGTACCACTGGTAGCGCGTTATTACCGATGGGGTGACGGAGAAGGGTAGCTGGGCCGGGCGTTGGTTGTCCCGGTTCAAGGTCGTAGGGCGTGAGATAGGCAAATCCGTCTCACACGAAGCCTGAGAACTGATGACGAGTCGAATGAGATGAAGTCAGTGATCCCATGCTTTCAAGAAAAACCTCTAGGGAGTTCTATCGGTGCCCGTACCAAAACCGACACAGGTAGGCAGGTAGAGAATACCAAGGCGATCGAGAGAACTATGGTTAAGGAACTCGGCATAATGGCTCCGTAACTTCGGGAGAAGGAGCGCCTCGGCTGGTGAATATCCAAGCGGTGTGAGCTGGCTGAGGTCGCAGTGAAACGGCCCAAGCGACTGTTTACTAAAAACACAGGACTCTGCTAAGTCGTAAGACGACGTATAGGGTCTGACGCCTGCCCGGTGCTGGAAGGTTACGAGGAGGGGTTAGCCTTCGGGCGAAGCTCTGAATCTAAGCCCCAGTAAACGGCGGCCGTAACTATAACGGTCCTAAGGTAGCGAAATTCCTTGTCGGGTAAGTTCCGACCTGCACGAATGGCGTAACGACTTGGGCGCTGTCTCAACCATAGACTCGGTGAAATTGTATTATTCGTGAAGATGCGAATTACCCGCGGTAGGACGGAAAGACCCCGTGAACCTTTACTACAGCTTGACATTGGTCACTGGTTTGTCGTGTAGAGGATAGGTGGGAGGCTTTGAAGCTGGGGCGCCAGCCCTGGTGGAGCCACCCTTGGAATACCACCCTCGGCAGATTGGTGATCTAACCCGATACCTTGAATCAGGGTCGGGGACCGTGTCTGGTGGGTAGTTTGACTGGGGCGGTCGCCTCCTAAAATGTAACGGAGGCGCGCGTAAGGTCCGCTCAGATCGGTTGGCAATCGATCGTAGAGTGCAAGAGCATAAGCGGGCTTGACTGCGAGACCTACAAGTCGAGCAGAGACGAAAGTCGGCTCTAGTGATCCGGCGGCTCAGAGTGGAATGGCCGTCGCTCAACGGATAAAAGGTACTCCGGGGATAACAGGCTGATCCTCCCCAAGAGTCCACATCGACGGGAGGGTTTGGCACCTCGATGTCGGCTCATCGCATCCTGGGGCTGTAGCAGGTCCCAAGGGTATGGCTGTTCGCCATTTAAAGCGGTACGCGAGCTGGGTTTAGAACGTCGTGAGACAGTTCGGTCCCTATCCACCGTGGGCGTAAGAGACTTGAGAGAAGCTGTCCCTAGTACGAGAGGACCGGGATGGACGAACCTCTGGTGTACCAGTTGTCGCGCCAGCGGCACCGCTGGTTAGCTACGTTCGGTTTGGATAACCGCTGAAAGCATCTAAGCGGGAAGCCAATCTCAAGATTAGGTCTCTCACTGGGCTAACCAGGTAAGACCCCTCGTAGACGACGAGGTTGATAGGCCGCAGGTGTAAGCACAGCAATGTGTTCAGCCGAGCGGTACTAATCGGTCGAGGTCTTGATCTCATTTGCATGATTTTTCCAGCGCTATGCAGCTCTCAGGGTGCGTAAAGTACCTGAGGCGGCTATTGAAAACTCAATAGTCATCCACCGAGAGCCGGTGGATGTGTTCAGTGGTTATGGCGGAGGGGGTATACCCGATCCCATTCCGAACTCGGAAGTCAAGCCCTCCAGCGCCGATGGTACTGCGGTGTAGTCCGTGGGAGAGTAGGACGCTGCTGAACACATCCAACGGCTCTTGCATTTGGAGGACACTTTAA
>JAMDCK010000005.1 GCA_023488435.1 Actinomycetota bacterium | reverse complement strand
ACTGCTCGAAATACACTCCGGAATCCGGGTTCTTCAGGCGCTCGTCGTCCAGGGTGAAGCCCTTGACGAGGTATTCGCGCAGGCGCTCCGTGGCCCAGCGGCGGAACTGCGCCCCGCGCAGCGAGCGAACGCGATACCCAACGGCGAGGATGGCGTCGAGGTTGTAGTGCTTGACAGCTCGCTGGACTTCTCGCGAACCCTCCTGGCGAACTTGTAAGAATTCCTTACAGGTTGCCGCTTCCTCGATCTCCCCGTCTGCAAACAGCGCCTTGAGGTGCAGCGTGATGTTCTGAGGCGTGGTCTGGAAGAGCTCCGCCATCAACGCCTGGCTCAGCCACAGGCTCTCATCCGAGAACCGGCACTCGACGCGGGTGTGCCCGTCGTCTGTCTGATAGAGGATGATCTCGCCGGTGGACTCGTGCGGCCTTTCCATCGCTACAGGCTCCGCACGTTCTTGAGATCGTGCTGTTCCAGAATGGCGGCGAGGTTGGTCTTGGCCACGTCGTCGGCGAAGGCACTGTCGCGGAACACGCAGGTGGTGTCGCCCGCTGGGGCGAGTTCCTTGTGCCAGTCGACGATGTCCTGTGCCAGCGGCTCCACTTCTTCTTGGGTGATCTGGGTCGCGAGACAGGCCAGCAGCACACCGCCGCCGATGCTGTGCACGGCCTTGCCTACAACGGTACGGGTTTCGATTGGCACGCAGAGATCGAGGCCCAGCTTGAGGAGCAGCTCGTAGAGGATGTCCTGCTCGGTACGGTCGGCCTTCAGGTGATCGATGGAATCGAGCAGCGTCTGGTCAAGGTCATCGCGGTCCGGTTCCCACTCGTGGATGTTGCTGGAATCGAGCTTGAAGACGCGAAAGCCGCGGTCGCCCGCGAAGGACGGGTTCTCCTCCTTGATCTTCTTCGCTGCACGGCGCAGGCGCTCTTTGGTCAGCTCGGCGATGTTGCGCGGCTTGCCGAGGTTATCGCAGCATTCAGCGGCAAGTCTCTGTTCTTTCACTTCGGAGTCAAGCGGCTCAGGCAACTGGACCAAGATGAACCTACGATTCCCACCATCATTTGAATTTTGGGCCATGGCGGCGTGGCCGGTGGTCCCTGACCCAGCAAAAAAATCGAGGACAATATCTTGCCCACTCGAAGATGTCCCGATGTCGAGCATCCGCTTTACAAGCCTGGTTGGCTTTGGGTTTGAAAACGGAACGCCAGCATCGGCGAACAATGACTTCACTTCCTGCGTTGCTTCTTGATTGTGCCCGCAGTCCTTATGAAACCAGATTGTCTCAGGAACAACACCCTCGCTGACTGCGGAAAGGTAGCGCTTTCTGCGCGGCTTGCTTCCACCGTCCGCCCCGAACCATACTTGGCCAACACGAATCAACTCACGCATTTCGTCTTCTGGATGTCTCCAACTTGTGCCTGAATCGGGTGTCCACCTCGTGCCTGTTGGGCCAACAATCGTGTAGACACAGTTGTCCCTATGTTCCATGCGAAGCAGATCGCTAGAGGCCCAAGCGCCACGAGGGTCATTATCCGGATTCTTGTATCGTGCGAGAGCATCTCCGCCTCGGGCCAACAGATTGCGATTCCAGCTGAACTTGTTCTTAGCAAATACCACTATGAAATCGTGTCGTTCTGAAAAGTACTTCTCGTCGTTTTGTGGAGCAAACTTCTTCTCCCAAATTACGTTCGCGACGAAGTTCTCTGCTCCAAAGATGTCGTCCATTGTCGTTCTTAGGTGAGCGATCTCTCCATCGTCTAGCGAAACGAACACTGCGCCGTCCTCTCGAAGCAAACTCCTCGCAAGTTTCAGCCTCGGATACATCATGTTCAGCCAGTCGGTGTGAAACCGCCCACTGGCCTCGGTATTACTGCTGATCTTCGTTCCGCCCTCCACCTGTCCGGTCAACTCCATGTAGTTTCGGATGTTGTCCTTGAAGTTGTCCGGGTAGACGAAGTCCTTGCCGGTGTTGTACGGCGGATCGATGTAGATGAGCTTGACCTTGCCCGCGTAACTCTTCTGCAGCAGCTTCAGCACCTCAAGGTTGTCGCCTTCAATCATCAGGTTCTGCGTGGTGTCCCAGTCAACGCTGTCCTCAGGCGCTGGGCGCAAAGTGCCGGTCGAAGGCGTGAGCGCAAGTTGGCGGGCGCGTCGCTTGCCGTGCCAGTTCAGGCCGTACTTCTCGTCGGTGTCGCTGACCGTCTTGTCGCCCACCAGTTGCTTGAGCACGTCCACGTTCACTGCTGCGCCGTCTGGCCCCTCGGTAAGAAGTTCTGGGAAGAGTGCTTTGAGCCGCTCGATGTTCTCAACAACGAGGTCGGGGCTCATGGTTTCTGGGTCGGCCGCAGTCAGCTTCTTCATAGAATCCTCGCTCTTCATGGTCTGGCGAGCGCGGCGGCCCTGCTGGCATCGGCACGCCTTCGTTCCAGGTTGGACACGACTTACCTGAGTACCTGCTTCCCCTTTATCGCGAACGCATCACCGATCACACGTCGGCGGGTCACTTGAGATTGGAGTATACCCCAACGAGCGTCGTGTCTGTGGGGGCGGGTTGGTCCGACTCATGCCACCTAGCCTAGCTACTTTTTCCTTGCGCACCTCTAAGCTTCCGAACTCTGATTCCCACTCCTGAACCAACGATCTAACCCTTGGCGTGTAGCCAAGGCAATGATCCCCCAGGGCCGGCACATGCCTAGGAGCCAACTCAATTAGATGCGCAATCGTACTGAGCGCGATACCAAGACACATCTTTGCATTCTCATGCCGAAACGCAACGACCCGCCAATCCGTGTACGAGCTAAGTTCGTCGTACAGCTCCGGTGCATCGTGCCCGGCTGATGGATGCACGCACAAGTCCCTCCCCTCAAACAGTTGGCACAAACTCTGCCTCATTTCCTCAAAGCGTGGGTTCTGTAGTTTGAAGGCCTGGCGGAACACTTCGCTGATCCGCTTGGGCCGCGCGAGTTTGTTGTCATTCCATTTCGCGACGGTTTCGGGCGGAATGTCTATGTAGTCCTTGGTCATAGCGTAGAAAGCTTCAACTGCCACAGCGGCCGCCACGACGCATTGCATGCTGGAAACAAAAACTCGATCCATTTCGTAGATTTTTTGTTCGTTGTCCGCGGTATCCGAAGCGGCCAACAGGGCCCCGTGTGCAACTTTCGATTCACGCAGATGTTGAAATGCGATTCGAAGCCAGTAGAGGTACAGGGTCACGGTAATCCGCACCAGCGAACCGTCAAGAGGGGTACCACGCCATTTTGGACCCAGGCTACAGCTACTATTTTCGGGCATTAGAACTCCTGGTTAGGTTAGTTATCGAACACACATTCGGCCCAAGTCTACCATACGAGTCGCGTTAACTATGCCCAGCGCCAGCTACAGTCCTACCTCTGATTGCGCCTCATCGAGTGCTGCCATTCCTGCATTGAAAATATCTCCTGCTCGATTTGAGAGTACTGATTGGTCCTGACCGGTCGCGATTGCCAGACACGACACCGCTTCTTCCGCTAGAAAACACATGACTGAGAATAGAGTCGTGAGATTCACAAGCAAGACGGCTGGCATAAAGACCTGCTGGAGCTGTAGTTCTGGCGATTCTGCGGAGTTCCTCGACACACAATGACGCAAAGCGTGCACGCCTAATGATGCATGGGAGGCCTCTTGGTTCAAGTGGTCTCGGATCCGCTTAAACTCACTTCCTATGCTCCTTGCAATCTCGCCGGCCTTTGGTTTCGAGTCAACGATGGATTCAACGCGATAGGGATCCTGAATGAGATATTCAAGCAGCTCGACAACTTCGAGAAGTGGGCGAAAAAGCGCGCCTCCTTCTTGTGCCAGAGAGTCAAGGCATAAACTGAATAGGCCGTGCGTCAGGTTGCGTCCTTTTACAACGATGAGCGAGGTGACTAGAGAAAAGTGCGAATCAGCCGCGAGTAGCTGGATGGCGCACTCGTCAACTAGGACAAAACAGTCCTCAAATGCACGGACGACGCTAAGGGCGCGCTCTTGAAGAAACTCGTGAGCATCATTGCGGCTTTTCCATAGCTCATCCATCATGCTTCATTTCGTGGCCCTCTCACTACTAGATGACCTACCCGATTCCGTGCTCGCGATTCAGGCTCTCGATGCGGTCAATCCAGTACTGGCGCTCGCCATCTAAGGCCTCGCACTCCAATCCAGCATCTCACTTGGAAACTCTACCACGCAGACTCGTCAGACCTCAGCCCGCGCAGCGACTTCGACGAGCGCGTACCGGAACCGAGGCACCCCTTCCTGCGTTGACCCGTAGTCGCGCCACGCCACCCGGTGTTTGTTACCAAGTTGAACCGGCGACTCCCGACCGCGCATCGTACCCGCGCCGGTGTGGCCGGCCCATGGCAGTTCACCCGTCGCCGTCCGCCCCTCGTGCATGTGGAACGCTTCCGCGCACGTGCCCTCACGCGATGGCTCGTTCCAGTAGTTTTGATCGTTGGTTAGGAAGATGACCGCGCCGGTGGTGCCCTCTCGGTATGAGCGAACCTTTTCGACCCGCTCGACATCCTTCCAGAAGTCATACTTTCCGGTGTCCTGCGCTCCCTGATCCGCGAGTTCGAACCGCTCTCCGGCGATGCCGATTGTCGCCCGCTTGGTCTTGTATTTGAGCTCGATCGCGCAATGTACACCGTCGAGCGTGAGCCAGATATCAGTGTAGACAGATTGTCCTGGAAGAGGCCGGTACTCGAGTCGGATGTCGGCAGCAGGCAACTCGCGCGCAAGCTGCATCGCCAAGGCGTGCTGGAAGTCGGCCTCGGAGTGGAATACCGGCCTCAGCCCAGCGAGGTCATCCATCAAGCGGGGAAATCCAAGCACTGGTCCTCCAGTCGTCCAACGTTGTCCAGTTTCCGTTGCACTATGCCACTCGGCCGCGATCACGCTCCAAGCCCCACTCTTCCGGCAGCATATTGGTTGCTGGAGTGTCAGGGCTAGGCTCTCAGCTCAGCCAGCACGCGCTTCCTTTCCCACCGAGCGTCTAGGAACTTGCATTCATAGCAAGGTCCGAGGTTCTCTGCTCGCGCGTCTTCAAAGAACGCCCGAGCAGCGTCATGTAACTCTTCAGGGATGAAGAGGAAGGAGGGCTCGACTTGGTTGAAGCACAAGTGTCCCACGTGCCGCCACTCTCGCTCCCAACGAAATGGTCCATTCGGCCCAGCACCAACGAACTCGATGAAGGGCGTGATGGACCAGGCGGGATTCTGAGGGGAAGCGCTGCTTTCGGAAGGAAGTATGACCTCCAGGACAGCTGCCGCAGCTTCGCTGTCTGGCTCTACGTACCAGACCGAACCGCCGCCCCTGGAGATGATGAAGTCCTTGGAGAACGCAATTCCGTAAGGACCTCGATTGCGGATGATTCGGTCAAGGACGTCCAAGGGTGCCTCGCTGAAACAGACGACTTTTTGGGAGTCGGGATTGGGTGCCAGAGTGGCGGCGATGCCGTACGGACCAGATGCGCGAAGCATCCCGGAGCCAAGGATGGAGAGCATGACATCGTACGCTGAGGCGCTGCAGGACGATCTGGTGAAATGGACCACGTAGTCCGACATGTCAGACAACTCGGAGCTGCACGTCTCCACTTCGTTCCCAATCTAGTCGCTCGAACAACATTTATCCGTAGCCGCATAATACTTCAGCTGCGTCACCCCTGCGGCATAAGCGCCGGTGAGGGTATATCGCTTCTGTGTATCCGCCAAGGGTCAACCCAGGCAGCCGACGGACACTGTGCACATCGTGCCTTCTTGAGCGAATCGGCATAAATCTTGTTGGCTTCAAAGAAGTGCTTTTCATGGGAAAGGGTTGCCCATGGGGTACCCTTAGGCAGGTGCGGACGATTGGCTTAGCTATCCCTTAGGCGGGAATGGGTCTTTTCCGTAACTCTCGGCATCCCGGATCTGTCCGTTGGGGCGATGGATCACAAGCTCGGCATTCTGGTTCCGAGCGATGGTCCGCCCGCGCTCAATTGCCTCAGCCTGGGTGTCGAAAGTCTCCGTCACTCGGCTGCTTCCTTCGCGGCGGACGGCCCACTCGCCCTTGTGCCGCACCACGTGTTGCCTAGGCATCATTTCGCTCGCTTTCTGCGACCTGCGCCCTACACCAGCCTCCCGGAATGGGATATTCTGATGTTGTTGTGCCGCCAGGCCGCGTTCTCGAAGCCCCGTTGCTGCGGGGCTTCTTGCTGTTCTGTCAACGTGCAATCCGCACCTGCCAGACGTATTGTACCATGCAAACCACAATATATAGTATGTATACCTGCAAAATTTAACAGTGGCGTTCAATATATTGTGTGCGTCACAAGTATTCTACCGACTCAGACACCAGCTACGCCGAACTGAAACCGCTCCTTCGCGGCTGAAGCGCGCCCGATGGACGCAAACACCTCCGTGATGTATACTCACGATGTATATTCGACGGAGGTGCTTCATGAAGCGAACCCAAATCTACCTCACCGAGCGAGAGCATACGGCGGTCAAGTCGATCGCGCGGCGCCTGGGCAAGACCCAGAGCGAAGTGATTCGGACGGCAGTGGATAGGTTCATCGACCGCGAAGAGCCCGCTAATCGCCTAGACCTTCTGCGCAGCGCCAGGGGGCTGTGGAGCGACCGTCAGGATCTGCCCGACGCAGATGAGCTGCGCCGCGAATGGGACCGGCTGGATACCGGGGTTGACGATCAGTGACGGCAAACCGCCTCCTCCTAGACACAGATGTGATCATCGAATACCTACGCGGTCGCGATGAGGCGGTTCGATACATCGAATCTCTCGAAGGCGAGCTGTACGTCTCGGCAATCACCGTCGCGGAACTCTATTCGGGCGTGAGGGGTAGCGATGAGGAGGCCGTACTCGAGCGCTTCCTCGATGCGTTCGAGGTCATTCCGATCGACCGGGCGCTCGCCCGTCTCGGCGGTCTGTGCAGGCAGCGCTGGCGGCCGACTCACGGTACGGGACTAGCTGATGCGATTGTGGCGACTTCGGCAGAGTCCGTAGGGGCGGTGCTGGTGACATTCAACAAGCAGCATTTTCCCGGGGCCAAGGATATCATCGTCCCATATACCCGCAGCTGAGCGGTGCGCGACTCACGCTGCATACAGCTTCTGCTTCGTCCGATTGACATTCTCGCGGATGTAGCGATTCTTGAGCGCGGTTGACGATCAGTGACGGCAAACCGCCTCCTCCTAGACACAGATGTGATCATCGAATACCTACGCGGTCGTGATGAGGCGGTTCGATACATCGAATCTCTCGAAGGCGAGCTGTACGTCTCGGCAATCACCGTCGCGGAACTCTATTCGGGCGTGAGGGGTAGCGATGAGGAGGCCGTACTCGAGCGCTTCCTCGATG
>JAMDCK010000004.1 GCA_023488435.1 Actinomycetota bacterium | reverse complement strand
CGCTGGTGATGAACACCGACTTCAACGACTTCGACTTCCCGACCGACGGCGTCTCGCCGACCTCGCGGCAGGCCACCGACGACGGCTGGGAGCTCACCTGGAGCTACGACACCCTCGTAAGCGGCCGTGCGATGGCGATCTCGATGCCCACGCCGCTCAATCCCGGACCTGTGGCATCGCGGATATCCTTCTTCGCGCCGGTCTCGCTGCTCTTCTACTTCGCGGCGATGGTGCTCGTCACCACGATCCGCCGCGTGAACCTCCATCCAGTGAACTACGCCTTCCTCGCAGCCGGATTCTTCGCCTTCCACCTGCTCTTCGCGTACCTCGTCGACCGCATCGACCTGATGGCGGCGTTCGCGATAGCCTCGGCAGTCTCGGTGGTGCTCTGCGTGGGCTACCTGCGCCTTGCGATCCCGGACTTCCGCACACTTGCCGAGGCGGCTATCGGGCAACTGATCTTCCTGGTGCTCTTCAGCTTCAGCTTCTTCTTCGAGGGCAACACGGGGCTCGCGATCACGATCGGCGCGATCCTCACGCTGGCGTACTTCATGGTACGCACCGCCCGCATCGACTGGAGCTCTGTGTTCGAACGCAGCGCCACCGAACGGGCAGCGAAAAGGGCTGCGGCTCGCCAGAGATTCGCCGAAGAGCAGCAATCGCTCGGTGCGTAGACCTCGGCGCGGCAATCCCGGGTTTGCGACATCGATCGCGCTTCACCGCGCACGGGCGAGGTGCTAGACTGTCGCACACGATTGAACTTCGGAACGGGATCCGACCTTGAGAAGGCGGGTACCCGGAAGGGAGCGGACATGAGACGCCGGATGTTGGGCGGCAAGATCCACCGCGCGACGGTGACCGGGGCATGCCTCGACTATGAGGGTAGCGTGACGGTCGACTCCACTTTGCTGGAGGCCGCCGGTATCATCGAGCACGAAGCCATCGAGGTCTGGAACGTGACGACCGGAGCCCGCCTCACAACCTACGCCCTGGCAGGAGCGGCGGGATCTGGGACGGTGTGCCTCAACGGCTCCGCCTCACATCACGCCTCAGTGGGCGACCTGGTCATACTTGCCACCTTTATCGAACTTGGGGACACAGAGGCCAGGTCTTGGTGCCCCCAAGCTGTTTTCGTCGATAGCGACAATCGCATCCGAGAGAAACGGGTCGAGCGTCCCTTCACCGCCCATGCCCTGATCTGAAGGATTCGCCGAAAGCGGGGGCGAGACTTTTGCTCCCGAGCACCGTAGCAGGGTTATAGAACAACGCAGCCGACGGATTGCGCTATACTATCGACGGTCGGCGAACCGGGGGCTTTGCGCTGACGTCAAAATAGCGAATCAGTGCCCAGGCACATGTGGATATGTAAGCAGGAGAGGATCTATGCCCAGAACCGATGCGAACCTAATGCGTTGGAGCGCCCTTGCCGAGGCGAACAGCATCTTTGCGCCGGAGCTTTTTGAGAAGTTCAACGTGAAGCGAGGCCTGCGGGATGAGTCCGGCCGAGGCGTGGTGGCCGGCCTTACCCAGATCGGTGACGTGATTGGGTACTCCACCGATACCGGCACCAGCAGTCCCGCTCCGGGCGAGCTCATCTACCGCGGGATTGAGATCAACGAGCTCGTCGAAGGCTTCACATCATCGGGTCGTCAGGGATTCGAGGAGACCGCATACCTGCTCCTCTTTGGCGAGTTGCCGGACGCTGCCGAGCTCGCTGAGTTCGAGGACGCACTCGGAGGCTACAGGAAGCTACCAAGGCACTTCGTGCATCACGGCATCCTCGACATGCCCAGCTCGGACATCATGAATGCGCTGGCGCGCACCGTGCTCGCGCTCTACACGCTGGACAAGCGCGCCGACGACAACTCGATCGCCAACGTCTTGCGCCAGAGCCTGCACCTGATCGCCAAGCTACCATTGCTCACAGTCTATGCATACCAGGCGCACATGGACGAGTTCCATAGCAAGAGCCTCGTGCTCCACAAGCCGGTGCGCGAGCTCTCGACCGCAGAAAACTTCCTGCACATGCTTAGGCCCGACTCCAAATACACCCAGCTCGAGGCGACCTTGCTCGACATGGCGCTGGTCTTGCACGCCGAACACGGCGGCGGCAACAACTCGAGTTTCACGACCCACGTGGTCACCTCGACGATGACGGGCTTTGCGCTGACGTCAAAATAGCGAATCAGTGCCCAGGCACATGTGGATATGTAAGCAGGAGAGGATCTATGCCCAGAACCGATGCGAACCTAATGCGTTGGAGCGCCCTTGCCGAGGCGAACAGCATCTTTGCGCCGGAGCTTTTTGAGAAGTTCAACGTGAAGCGAGGCCTGCGGGATGAGTCCGGCCGAGGCGTGGTGGCCGGCCTTACCCAGATCGGTGACGTGATTGGGTACTCCACCGATACCGGCACCAGCAGTCCCGCTCCGGGCGAGCTCATCTACCGCGGGATTGAGATCAACGAGCTCGTCGAAGGCTTCACATCATCGGGTCGTCAGGGATTCGAGGAGACCGCATACCTGCTCCTCTTTGGCGAGTTGCCGGACGCTGCCGAGCTCGCTGAGTTCGAGGACGCACTCGGAGGCTACAGGAAGCTACCAAGGCACTTCGTGCATCACGGCATCCTCGACATGCCCAGCTCGGACATCATGAATGCGCTGGCGCGCACCGTGCTCGCGCTCTACACGCTGGACAAGCGCGCCGACGACAACTCGATCGCCAACGTCTTGCGCCAGAGCCTGCACCTGATCGCCAAGCTACCATTGCTCACAGTCTATGCATACCAGGCGCACATGGACGAGTTCCATAGCAAGAGCCTCGTGCTCCACAAGCCGGTGCGCGAGCTCTCGACCGCAGAAAACTTCCTGCACATGCTTAGGCCCGACTCCAAATACACCCAGCTCGAGGCGACCTTGCTCGACATGGCGCTGGTCTTGCACGCCGAACACGGCGGCGGCAACAACTCGAGTTTCACGACCCACGTGGTCACCTCGACGATGACGGATACGTACTCGGTGATCGCGGCGGCACTGGGCTCGCTCAAGGGTCCTCGGCATGGAGGCGCCGCCAACAAGGCGCTCGAGATGCTTCAGCACGCCGAGAAGCGCGTTTCGGACTGGGCAGACGATGATGAGATTGCAGCCTATCTGGGCAGGATGTTAGAGAAGGGCGAGTTCGACAACGCCGGGCTGATCTACGGGATGGGGCACCCCGTCTACTCGATCTCCGACCCGCGTGCGCTCATCCTCAAGCGCTACGCCGGAATGCTCGCTGCCGAGAAGGGCCGCCAGGACGAGTTCCGCTTCTACGAGCGGATCGAGCAGATCGCGCCGCGCGTGATCGCCGGGCGCAGGAAGATGCAGAAGGGCGTCAGCGCCAACGTCGACTTCTACTCCGGATTCGTTTACGAGATGCTGGACATCCCCAAGGAGCTGTACACGCCGCTATTCGCGGTCTCGCGAGTGGTCGGCTGGTGTGCGCATCGCATCGAGGAGCTCGCGACCGGCGGCAAGATCATCCGACCCGCGTACAAGGCGGTCGGCCCACGCCGAGGGTACGTCCCGATCGACCAGCGGTAGGGCGATTCGCTTTTCTCGGCAGGTCTGTGCTAGACTGCGTTGACTTATCACCAAGACTCGGTTGTCCTGTGCCGCCCAAAGTGCCGCACGTGTGAAGGATCGACTGCGTCTGCCAACGCAGTGCGACCCGCATACGGCGCACGGTACAGGAGAAAACAGATGTCTTTCAACCAGCTCGGCCTTGAGCCGCGCCTGCTCAGCGGCGTGTCTCGGATGGGTTATACAGAACCCACCCCCATTCAGAGTGAGGCCATCCCGCATATCCTTCAGGGCACCGACGTTGTCGGCGTCGCGCAGACGGGCACCGGCAAGACCGCCGCGTTCGTCCTGCCGTTGCTGCAGCGTACGCCCACCCGCAAGGGAGTCCGGGCACTCATCGTCACACCCACTCGTGAGCTCGCGCTTCAGATCGCCGAGGTCGTCCGAGGCATCTCGCGCAACACCGGCCATCGCTGCGCTGTGGTCTACGGCGGCGTCGGCTTGCAGCCGCAGGTCGACAAGCTCCGCAAGGGAGTCGATGTCGTCATAGCGTGCCCCGGCCGCCTCCTCGACTTGCATGCGCGCAGGGCCGTGGACCTGTCGAAGGTCGAGACGCTCGTGCTCGACGAGGCTGACCGCATGCTCGACATGGGCTTCTGGCCCGACGTCCGTCGCATCCTCGCCTTGCTACCCGACAAGCGCCAGAACCTGCTCTTCTCGGCGACGATGTCACCCCAGGTGCTCAAGATCGTCGAGTCGACACTGACCAACCCCGTGCGCGTGGAGGTCTCACCGCCGTCGACGCCGGTCGAGCGCATCGACCAGAGCCTCTTCCCGGTATGCGGCACGCAAAAGACCGACCTGCTCATCGACCTGCTCAAGCGCAACGAGCACACCCGTGCGCTCGTCTTCACGCGCACCAAGCATCGCGCCGAGCGTCTCAGTAAGCAGCTCGAGCGCAAAGGCGTGCCGAGCGCGGCCATCCACGGCGACCGTTCGCAGGGGCAGCGCCAGAGAGCGCTTGAGGATTTCCGCTCCGGCCGCTCGCCGGTGCTGGTAGCGACCGACGTTGTCGCCCGCGGCATCGACGTCGACGAGGTCTCGCATGTCATCAACTACGACATGCCTAACACGCCCGAGGACTACGTCCACCGGATCGGCCGGACCGCCCGCGCCGGTGCAAGCGGCACCGCGATAAGCTTCCTCTCTGCCGAGGAGTTCCCCACGCTCACCGAGATCGAGCGCAAGCTCGGCTCCGTGCTTGCAGTGGCCGACCTCGAAGGATTCCAGTACTCGCCGCGCCAGATACCCGCGGAGGATCGCGGCATCAAAGCCCCGGCCCTGCTGTGGAACGGGACTCGCCAGAGGCCTCGCTCAGGCCGCCGAGGCGGCAGTGGGCGCGCGGGTCGTCGTACCGGGTAGAGGTCGACCGGAGCCCGCTAGAGTTCCTCGGCGAGGGCGATAGCGTCATTGAGGATAGGGACAATATGGCGCTGATTCGTCCTTGCCTGCGAGGACAAATGTGACTCAGGGCTCACTGAATGAATTCCTTTCGACTTAGGCGAGGCGGTCCGACATTCATCCAGTGTTGACATACTGACTGTCATAATGGACACTTTCAATATCGGTTGCAGATAATAAAAGGTGTATTTATGACAGTC
Organism: Actinomycetota bacterium; assembly: GCA_023488435.1. NCBI lineage: Bacteria > Bacillati > Actinomycetota > Actinomycetota bacterium. The sequence goes on along the minus strand of JAMDCK010000004.1, from coordinate 30,433 downwards.
AGAACCATTCCGCGGGGCCTCGCGCCGGTGGTGCAGCTCCTCGAGCTCGAACAGCCACGGGTCGTCACTGCCGCTGACCTCACCGAGTTTGCACTGGAAGCGGGTGTCGAATGGCCGACCAGCTTGATCGCGCAAAGGCTCCGACAGTTGGGTTGGCTACTACCGTTGGCTACCAAAGGCGTGTGGGAGTTCGCCCCAGCGGCTCGGGCCGGAGCGTTTGGTTCCGGTGATCCGCTTATTGAGTTACGTGCGGTGCTTGCCCGTGATCCCAAGGTTCGGTTCGCGGTCGCTGCCGAGTCGGCCGCTTACCTTCTCGGATTCGCGAGTCGAAGGCCGGAGATCGAATGCGTCGGTGCGCCGCCAGGGATTCGGCCACCTAAGTCCTTCTGTGGATATCGCATCGTGAGGTGGGCACCGTCTGCTGCGGTGATGCACCGTGAAGGACTGCCTGTCTGGTCCCCTGCGACACTTCTCGCCTTCATGGCTACCCGTCCAGCCGGTTACCACGATTGGCCGAATGTCGGTGAATGGCTGCCACAGGCGGCACAGTCCACGAAGGCAAATGATCTTGTCGATGAGCTAGCCGATCGTCCTGCCGCAGCCTGGCTTCGCGCGGCATATCTCATGGAACGTGGCGGTGCCGCCGACGTGGCTTCAGTCATCGCAGAGTCGGCTCCTGCAGGTAGAGGGCCGTATTACCTTGGGGATCGCCACGGTCGCGGAAGGTTCCATGCTGCCTATGATGTGATCGATTCGACTGGATTCGAGGTGGGATCGACATGATCACAGAGGGGCATCTGGCCCGGCATTACCAGGGACGACGCGGTGGCCGCGGCCCGGCGATCATCGATATCGCCCAGGATCATTTGTTGCACCTACTTTCACGAGAAGGGATCTTCAACCTCGGCATCACGCTCAAGGGGGGAACGGCACTTCGCAAGGTGTGGGCGGGCAACGCGGGACGGTTTTCCACGGATCTGGATTTCGCCGGTTTCGACGACACATCGGCGGCACACCTTGTCGCGGTGGTGGACGGCGCACGAGTCGATCAGTTCACGTTCGGGGTGGAAGAGATCCATGGAACCCAGCGAATGCGCCTCCTCATCAAAAGTCCTTTCGGAGAGACAGACGTGCCTGCGCGTCTGGATCTTGGCCGACGGCCACTTTGGCTTCGCGCTCAAAGGATGCCGTTTGTGCCGCTGCCGATCCATAACCGCTATGCCTTTCCACTGCCGAACATACCTGTTGCACGTATCGAAGAGACCATTGCCGAGAAGCTGGCCCGGTATCGACGTGGAAGCCTCGCACGCGACCTATATGACCTAGCGTGGGTTTCGGCGAGACCGTTCGATGAAGTTCTGGTGCGGAGGCTGCTCGCCCTGAAGGTGTGGACTGACGTTGCCGACGACGGACTTGGCGATCGACCATTCGATCCAGAGGAGATTTTGCGAGAGCGATCTGCGGATGAGTTCAAGCCCGAGGCGATCGGTTATCTCACCACTCCCGTTGATGTCTATGGCTGGATTGAAGTCATCAGGGACAGGTTTTTATTCTTGCGCGATCTTTCGGAAGAAGAGGCGCGCTGGGCTCAATGCGTAAAGGCCGACGAGTGGGAGGTTCGGCAGGCCATCGCCCAGCTCGGTAATCGAGACTCTAGCTAGAGCTCCTCGGCGAGGGCGAGTATCTCGGCAGGTTCGGGGATATCCTGCATGCTGTGACCGTAGTGGACGAAGCGGGCCGTGCCAGCCTTGTCGATGAGCACCTGCGCTGGCATGCGGCCCAACTTGAAGAGGTTCACTTCCTGGCCGTAGCGCTTCAGCACCGTGTGCGCCGGATCGGGCAAGCCGATGAAGGGCAGCGAGTGGTCCTTCCAGTAGCGCGCGAATGCGCGGGCGTTCTCGGGGCCTACCACGACGACCTCGATATCGCGCTTCACGAACTCAGGGTGGGTATCGCGCAACTGCGCCATGTGCCTTCGGCAGAACGGTCAAACGAAGGTGCGGTTGAAGACCAGGAGCACGTGCTTGCAGTCTCGGAAGTCCGAGAGACTCACCGGGTTGCCGGTGAAGTCGGGGAGTGTGAAATCCGGAGCGACGGCATCCAGGGCTACTCGGGACATGTCGGGCTCCTTTCAGAAGGCGGCCTGGGGATAGTATAGGGCAGAACCGCACTTCAATGCCCCGCTATGCTATTCTCAGGGCAAATGAGAACCTATACATCGAGGGGAGTCCCGGACACCCACAAGCGATTGACGACCGTCCGTTTCTATGTGGACCATGAGGGCCTCGCTCTCGAGCGGCTCGGGCAAGGAGGCTATGCATGACCCCCGCAGCCGGACCTGCAAATCACCCCCTCAACACTGTTGCTCCCTACTATACGATGTTCAAGCCGGAATTCCCGCTCTCGGCGCTCGAGGGCACTTCAGGTTGGGTGCTCGATCCTTTTTGTGGCCGAGGAACTACCAACTTCGCAGCCCGTCTGCTTGGATTGCCGACAGTGGGTGTTGATGCGAGTCCGGTGGCAGTTGCGATCGCCGCAGCGAAACTGGTGGCCACAACCGCTCAAGATACTATCGATCTCACGGAGCACCTGATTCGTACTCATCGTGATGCCGCTGAGCTACCCTTCGGCGAGTTCTGGCGTCTGGCGTATCATAGAGAGACGCTTCGCGAGATCTGTGCCGTTCGGCAGGGGTTACTGGACGCGAGTCTAATAGGCGATGCGGCCATCATGTTGCGCGCCGTTATGCTTGGAGCTTTGCACGGACCACGCGGGAAGAGCGTGCAATCTTACTTTTCCAACCAGATGCCGCGCACTTATGCCACCAAGCCCGCTGGTGCTGTGAGGTATTGGCAGGCTCGCGAAATGACTCCTCAGTACGTGTCTGTAATGGACATCGTTGAGCGCCGCGCACAGCGAGCGTGTGGTGGCGCGCCGCCTGCGGTGAGGGGCATGGTCCTGCAGGCAGACTCACGCAAGGCCAAGCTGCCAGCAAGTGTCGGTCCGTTCTCGCACGTAGTGACCTCTCCACCATATTATGGGATGCGAACTTATATGTCCGACCAATGGTTGCGGAACTGGTTTCTGGGAGGAGATGAATCACCTGACTACTCTGCCGACCGGCAACTCGACACCTCGAGTCCCGCTGCTTTCGCGAAGGATATAGCGCAGGTATGGGACAATGTGGCCGACCACTCGATAGCGGGATGTCGACTGTCAATTCGTTTCGGTGCGGTGCCCAGTGTTCCATCGGACCCAAAGGAGTTGATTTTGGATTCACTGGAGCGAGCGAGCTCCGACTGGGGGGTGCTCGCTGTCAACGATGCGGGTGCTGCCGATTCGGGCCGCCGCCAAGCGCAGCAGTTTGGATTTGTTCGCAGTAAGCCGATAACAGAAATCGACGTCACTGCGATTCTGAGGGGATAGGATGCTCAACCCAGAGGACATCGAGCTTGTCCGGAATGCCATTCGTTCCTGCGCTCAGGCAGACAAGCGGATTATAGACATCCTTTGCGAAGAAGTGAGTGCGCTCAAGTCCGCCGTGCGGGTTATCCGGCCTCGCACGACCACAGCTGTCTCGCTCGTCGCAAGTGATGGTGGTAACAACCGGCTAGAATTCGATCCTTTCCTGTTCCAGATGGTTCGTGTCGTTGACTCCTGTGGAAAGCAGCTTTGTCTGGACGTTGTTTCACCCACTACCGATACCGATGTGTTATCGCGCCGCCAGTTCGACGAAGCCCATAAGCCCACGTCAGACCTCGGGTTTCTTATGGACGAGCTAGGGGTCAAGACACATCACTTGCATGACTTGAGGCTTGTCCGGAATGCCATTCGTTCCTGCGCTCAGGCAGACAAGCGGATTATAGACATCCTTTGCGAAGAAGTGAGTGCGCTCAAGTCCGCCGTGCGGGTTATCCGGCCTCGCACGACCACAGCTGTCTCGCTCGTCGCAAGTGATGGTGGTAACAACCGGCTAGAATTCGATCCTTTCCTGTTCCAGATGGTTCGTGTCGTTGACTCCTGTGGAAAGCAGCTTTGTCTGGACGTTGTTTCACCCACTACCGATACCGATGTGTTATCGCGCCGCCAGTTCGACGAAGCCCATAAGCCCACGTCAGACCTCGGGTTTCTTATGGACGAGCTAGGGGTCAAGACACATCACTTGCATGACTTGAGTCCGATGATTCCCCTAGGAATCAAAGTTCGCGAGGCGCCGGAGAAGGTAAGCACGTCCTGGGTCCAAGTGTATCGGGATCTAGTTGAGTGGGCCGTGCTGTATCGTCTGATCGTATCGCGTGACTTCGGCACGGACACGCTCGTTGTTCGTGATGGTCTGCTTCGCTCGAAGATATTCGCCGGCGATCTTTTCGTTAGAATGATGCAGCGAATCGAAGAGGCGGTTGAACGGGCCCGGAGGATCAACAAGCGCAACATCTACCTTGTCGGTATAGCGAAGCACTCGAAGGTCTTGCAGCGCTATCAGCTTGCTATGGCTCTCGAGAACGTGATCCCGGGTGGTGGGGCGCGCTACATCGCGATCCCCACCGCATTGGAGGCCAAGGCTTACAAGTGGGATGAGTGGGCGCGCGGGAGGGGCGACGCCGAGGAGGGGGCCGAGGCTGCCAAGTTCAAGGCAGGCCAGATGTTCTTCGTGCGATTCGGAGAGCGTGTCTCAGATCCAATCTGGACGATAGACTTGCTCGATTCCCAAGTCGACAGTGCCCAGGAGGTGTTCGGCCACTTGCTTTCTGATGCGATCAACGGTTTTCCAGTGCCGTATTACCCCCGTTGCCTGCAGAACGCACACGGGTTTGCGCAAGTTGCTGGCTTCGACGCCAGCATCATGCAGTACGAAGTTCTTGAGGCTGTGCGGGGATTACTGCCGGAGGAGCGCAGGCACATCCTGGATCGCGCTCAACTGGATCACGGAGATGTTTCTGAGCGGAGGTTTGGATGAGGCTTTTCCCGAAAGATAAGGTAGCCGGGGCATTTTTGGGCTTCTCGGCAGGAGGACTCGAATTCCACGCCGACCTGGTACTGCCGTATCAGAGCATGTACCAGAAGGCCCCGATGCACGGGCAGTTCTTACTGGTGGCTCTTGAGCACGATGACGAAGCGGTGCTTGGGCGCATCACCTCGATGTCGGCTCACGGCCGGTTAGCCTCCGGAGCCGGCGAAGACTTCGCTTTGCGTGCAATAAACGACGATCGAGATATTCCAGAGGACCTGCGTGCGAACTACCTCAAGTACCGAGTGAACATCCGGGTGTTGGGTGTTGTGAAGTCAGTGGGAGAGAAACTAGCGTTCATTCCCTCTCATCGGCGCCTGCCTCATGTGGGTAGTAAGGTAGCATTCCTGTCGGACGAGGTCCTGCGAGAAGTTGCAGGACATAATCTCGATGGAGCTGACCTTGGCTTCCTTGCCCTAGGGGAGTTTGTGTACTCGGGCGATGACGACAGGGTCGAACTGGACGAAGGAATGCAGGCTCATTATCCGACGGTTGTGCCAAAGTTCAATGAGCGGCACATGGTAGCGCGGCGAACATTCGTGTTTGCAAGAGCGGGCTTCGGGAAGTCTAATCTGGTCAAGTTGCTATTCAGCAACTTGTACGAGGAGACCCCAATGGTCGAGAAGCGCGGCGGACGCAAGGCACCTGTCGGCACGCTTATTTTCGACCCGGACGGAGAGTACTTCTGGCCCGATGACAAGGGGCGCCCAGGATTGTGTGACGTGACTCACCTCGAGGACAAACTGGTGGTTTTCACCAACCGCAAGGCACCGAGCAATTTCTATCAGTCATTCACGGCCGCAGGCATCAAGCTTGACATCAGGCGGCTCAAGCCCGGTGACGTCGTATCGATTGCATTGGCACCCGAGAAACAGGATCAGCAGAACGTCCGTAAACTGAAGGCGATGAACTCCGAGTCGTGGTCGCGACTTGTCGACGAGATATATCGTCATGGCAACAACGCTGAGCCTGAAGTGCTCAAGCCATTGTTGAGGTTGGAGCAGGGCCAGGACGTGGAGCTATATGCCGCTCGGGCGAATATGACCCAAATCGTGAACATGCTACACGACCCCAGTTCCACCATGCTTGACATGCTGCTTCGTGCCCTTGAGGAGGGCAAGCTCTGTGTAGTCGATGTCTCCCAGATGCGTGGGCAGCCGGCACTCATACTCTCGGGCCTCATCTTGTCTAAGATATTTGCTCACAATCAGGACCAGTTCACACGACGGAACCCGAAGACGATTCCGACTATTGCTGTTGTCGAGGAGGCGCAGTCCGTACTCGGGCAAGGCGCAACCGAGGGTCCATATGTCTCATGGGCTAAAGAGGGTCGCAAGCCAGCATCATGCAGTACGAAGTTCTTGAGGCTGTGCGGGGATTACTGCCGGAGGAGCGCAGGCACATCCTGGATCGCGCTCAACTGGATCACGGAGATGTTTCTGAGCGGAGGTTTGGATGAGGCTTTTCCCGAAAGATAAGGTAGCCGGGGCATTTTTGGGCTTCTCGGCAGGAGGACTCGAATTCCACGCCGACCTGGTACTGCCGTATCAGAGCATGTACCAGAAGGCCCCGATGCACGGGCAGTTCTTACTGGTGGCTCTTGAGCACGATGACGAAGCGGTGCTTGGGCGCATCACCTCGATGTCGGCTCACGGCCGGTTAGCCTCCGGAGCCGGCGAAGACTTCGCTTTGCGTGCAATAAACGACGATCGAGATATTCCAGAGGACCTGCGTGCGAACTACCTCAAGTACCGAGTGAACATCCGGGTGTTGGGTGTTGTGAAGTCAGTGGGAGAGAAACTAGCGTTCATTCCCTCTCATCGGCGCCTGCCTCATGTGGGTAGTAAGGTAGCATTCCTGTCGGACGAGGTCCTGCGAGAAGTTGCAGGACATAATCTCGATGGAGCTGACCTTGGCTTCCTTGCCCTAGGGGAGTTTGTGTACTCGGGCGATGACGACAGGGTCGAACTGGACGAAGGAATGCAGGCTCATTATCCGACGGTTGTGCCAAAGTTCAATGAGCGGCACATGGTAGCGCGGCGAACATTCGTGTTTGCAAGAGCGGGCTTCGGGAAGTCTAATCTGGTCAAGTTGCTATTCAGCAACTTGTACGAGGAGACCCCAATGGTCGAGAAGCGCGGCGGACGCAAGGCACCTGTCGGCACGCTTATTTTCGACCCGGACGGAGAGTACTTCTGGCCCGATGACAAGGGGCGCCCAGGATTGTGTGACGTGACTCACCTCGAGGACAAACTGGTGGTTTTCACCAACCGCAAGGCACCGAGCAATTTCTATCAGTCATTCACGGCCGCAGGCATCAAGCTTGACATCAGGCGGCTCAAGCCCGGTGACGTCGTATCGATTGCATTGGCACCCGAGAAACAGGATCAGCAGAACGTCCGTAAACTGAAGGCGATGAACTCCGAGTCGTGGTCGCGACTTGTCGACGAGATATATCGTCATGGCAACAACGCTGAGCCTGAAGTGCTCAAGCCATTGTTGAGGTTGGAGCAGGGCCAGGACGTGGAGCTATATGCCGCTCGGGCGAATATGACCCAAATCGTGAACATGCTACACGACCCCAGTTCCACCATGCTTGACATGCTGCTTCGTGCCCTTGAGGAGGGCAAGCTCTGTGTAGTCGATGTCTCCCAGATGCGTGGGCAGCCGGCACTCATACTCTCGGGCCTCATCTTGTCTAAGATATTTGCTCACAATCAGGACCAGTTCACACGACGGAACCCGAAGACGATTCCGACTATTGCTGTTGTCGAGGAGGCGCAGTCCGTACTCGGGCAAGGCGCAACCGAGGGTCCATATGTCTCATGGGCTAAAGAGGGTCGCAAGTATGACCTAGGCGCAGTGCTCATCACCCAGCAGCCGGGCGCGATCTCGAATGAGCTTCTGAGTCAGGGAGATAATTGGTTTTCGTTCCACCTCCTGTCGGCAGGCGACCTATATGCAATCAAGAAGGCCAATGCCCACTTTTCGGACGATATCCTGAGCTCGCTGCTCAATGAACCTATTGTCGGCCAAGGCGTGTTCTGGAGTAGCTCGGGGGGAACCCCCTATCCGATTCCACTGCGAGTACTATCGTTTGAAAAGATGTTCAAGACGCGCGATCCGGAGTACCGAGGTGAGGCGGTGGCAACCTTTGCGTCGCGCGCCTGCGCGGAATTCGCAGAGGCACTAGGGGGCGAAGGCGTGGCGACGTCGTCGCCAGCACCAGAGGTTGTCGAAGAAGAAGGCGCCGATTACGGCGATGGGGAGGAGCAGCAGGTCACCGAGCACTCGGGTATCGATGTCCGTGAGACCCAGGTTCGCAAGGCGATCGCGACTATTGCGGCAAGCAGCGAGCTTGTCGGACGTTTGAGAAGTGCGGATGGTGTGAGGTGGTTCGATGTCCAAAGGGCCCTAATGGACGCACTACCATCCCGGATCATGCCTGATCAAGAGAGACACCAACTAGCTTATCAGATAACCAAACGAGCCCTGGATGAGGTTCTTGGGGAGGGAGTATGGGAAAGCTACAAGCCCATTCTGCCTGACGGTTCACGGGGCAAGACTTGGGTGCGTGCCACCGGGCGCACCACAGTAGCTGGCGCCTGAATTAGGTGCTCATGTGTTAGTGACATACAGTGCCACCCACACGTCCCGCTATGCTACCCTCTGCGATAGACGGTTCCCCGACGCAAGGAGTCGCTCATGCCTCAGTACGCAGTCATAGTCTACTCGCCGGCACCCGCAGACCCGATGGCACTCGCCCCCGAATACCTCGAGCGGATCGACGGCTACGCTGCGCTCGCCAAGGAGCTGGGCGGCAAGGTGTTGGGAGGCTCGTACTTCTCGGCGGAGCGGGGGTTCGCCTTCGAGCCGAGCACCTCGGCGAAGTCGATCAGCGGCGAGACGGTGAGCAGCGGACCGCTTGTCGAGTCTGATTTGGTGGTGGCGGCGCTTTTCGTGCTCTCGGCGCGCGACATCGACACTGCGGTGCGCATTGCGCAGCAACATCCCGCTGTCCGCGACGGAGGCGTCGAGGTTCGGCCGCTGTACAGCGCACCAGGCAAGTAGGTCCTGACAGCAGCGAAATGCGGGCCTAACCGCACAGAGACAACTCTATTGTCGCCGCATCGGGCTTTCGGTATACTAAGCGGCTATATACCTGCTTTACATCAGGGGCCAAGGGGAACGGGAGTCGCGATGAACGACTATCTACTACTACTGCTTGGAGTTTTGTGCGCGGGCGTCGGCGGCGAGCTTTTCGTTCGAGGGGCAGTGGGTATCGCCGAGTGGGCAAGAATCTCACCAGGCATCATTGGAGCTTCCATAGCGGCATTCGCCACATCGAGCCCGGAGTTCTTTGTTGCCATCAGTTCGGCGGGTGCAGGTATTCCAGAGATTGCACTGGGTGATGCGTTGGGCAGCAACGTCGTCAATGTCGCCCTCATCCTCGCTCTTGCGCTAGTGATTTCAGGAATCCAGGCCTCCCGGCAAAGCATCAGGCGCGATTTCACCGTGGCGCTCCTAGCTCCCATCTTCATCGCGACCCTAGCGTTCGATGGCGAGCTTTCCCGGTTCGACGGCATTGCGATACTGCTTGCGTTCTTCGTTTGGCTGTTCTTTGTGATCGCCGAGGCCCGCAAGGAGCGCAATGCAGCTGCTGAGGTCCTGGGCGAGCATCGGAACTGGCTCGCACTCGGGTCAGGCATCGTCGGACTAGCGTTCCTGATAGGTGCGGGAAACTTCATCGTGGCGAGCGCCGGGGGCATAGCCGCTGACCTCGGGTTGGACAAGTTCGTGATCTCGGCGACGATTGTGGCTCTGGGCACGGGTACCCCTGAACTCGCAACAGTGATTATCTCGAAGCTCCGCGGGCACGACGAAGTTGGGCTCGGAACCATACTGGGCAGCAACATCTTCAACGGCCTTTGGATTGTAGGTATCGCCGCGATCATGCACCCGATCACCTTCGGGATGGGGGGATTGGCCGTGGTGTTAGCGTTCGGATTCGCGGTGGTGGCGCTCAGCTACCCGGCGCGCGGCGGTTTCATCGGCAGGAAACGCGGAATCCTTCTGATGGCGACTTACGTTGTCTACCTGGTCGCCATCGTGCAGATGGGCCCGTCCTGATCCGCATTACCGATCGAGTAGCGTCTTCATCTGCTTGTAGATGAAGCCAGCCGCCCATTCGGGCATGACCCTGGAAAGCCAGTCCATGGTCTTGGCATCTGGCCCGACCGTCACGCGATAGGCATCCCGCTCCATGGCGTCGATGATCGTCTTTGCTGCGACTGCGGGCGAAGTCATCTTGAACTTGCGCTCCTGCTGACTCGGGCCTGCCGAGGCGGGGGGCGCGACCCCGGAGTTCGTTGAGATGTTCGTCTCGATGGCTCCCGGGAACACGACTGTCACGCTCACTTTGGTCTCGGTGAGTTCCGAGTGGAGCCCCTCGGTCAGCAGCTTCACGGCTGCCTTGGAAGCGCCGTAGACGGTCTGTCCGGGGACCGGCAGGAATCCGCCCATGCTCGAAAGGTTCACGATATGCGCCGCAGGGCGTTCGAGCAGATGCGGAAGGAAAGCCTTTGTCATGTACATCGTGCCCCAGAAGTTCACGTCGATGACGCGCTCCATGGCGCAGTACTCGAGTTTATCGAGCTTCACGAATGGCTGGATGATGCCAGCGCAGTTGATGAGGCCGTCTACCTGGCCGTGTGCTTCGATGACTGCCGAAGGGAGCGATTCGACCGCCTCGCGGTCCGTGATGTCGATCGCGTGCAGGGAGAGCCTGTCTCGGTGATCGCCTGCGAGTTCAGCAGTAGCTTGCAGTGCCGCCTCGATGACATCGAGAGCCGCTACGCGAGCCCCCCTATCGAGAAGGTCGAGCACAAGTTCGCGCCCGATACCGCTTCCGCCACCAGTCACTACGATTGTCTTGCCGCCGGTTTTCATACAACGCCATCCTTCCTTGCCCCTGGTGACCCAAGTGGCCACACACTCGCATTGTAACACGGGGTTACAATCTCTTTTCACAGTGGGTCGCGCGTTGCATCCGTCCACTTCGCGCAGGCTCTCGTGATATCCTGAACACATCAATCGCACCCGATGTCGACTTTGAAGGACAGGTATCCGCAGTGCGCATCGCTCTCGCTCAGATCAACACGGTCGTGGGTGACATCACGGGCAATACCGCAAAGGTACTCGATGCTCTGAGCGGTGGGGCGCGGGCGGGGGCGGAACTGGTGGTCTTCCCTGAGCTGACGCTTACCGGATACCCGCCTGAGAACCTTCTCGGCAGGGCGCAATTCGTGATGGATAACCGCGAGGCTCTGGCCCGGGTCGCCTCGGCGTGTGAGGATGTCGCTGCGATAGTCGGCTTCGCGGATCGGGCCGAAGGGGCCTTGCGAAACGCTGCAGCGCTTTGCTACGACGGCCGGGTCCAGGCGGTCTACCACAAGCGACATCTTCCCAACTACGGCGCCTTCGATGAGAAGCGCTACTTCGAACCTGGACACGAGCTTGAGGTCGTGTCCTTCGGTGGTCTCCGCATCGCGATGACCATCTGCGAGGATGTGTGGATGCCCGACGTCGTGGCGCAAGCGGCTTGCGCAGGTGCCGACCTGGTCGTCAACATCTCGGCCTCGCCGCTGCACGCGGGCAAGGGAGCCGAGCGCGTGGCGGTGCTTCGCAGCCGAGCTGCCGACAACGGAGTGTGGCTCGCGTACTGCAATCTCGTGGGGGGGCAGGACGAGCTCGTCTTCGACGGGCGCTCGGTCGTGTTCTCGCCCGAAGGCGAAGTGATGGCGCGCGCGACGGGGTTCGCCGAGGATCTGCTGCTCGCCGATGTGGGGGGTATGCCCCGTGGTGCGCCTGGGGTGGTGCCGCTTGCGCCGCTCGCCCCGATCGTGTCTGGCACCGAGGAGGTCTACAGTGCGCTTGTCCTCGGCCTGGGGGACTATGTGCGCAAGAACGGCTTCACCGACGTCGTGCTGGGACTCTCTGGCGGCATCGACTCGGCGTTGGTCGCCGCAATCGCCACCGATGCGCTTGGCGCGGCCCACGTCCACGGGGTGATCATGCCCTCGCGCTATTCGTCGCCTGGCAGCATCGAGGATGCACTCGCGCTTGCGACCAATCTCGGCATCGAGGTGATGGAGCTTTCCATCGAGCCGGCCTTCTCGGCGATGCTGGATACGCTGCAGCCGGTCTTCGAGGGGCGCGAATCCGACGTCACCGAGGAGAACCTGCAGGCCAGAGTGCGTGGGATGCTGCTCATGGCACTCTCGAACAAGTTCGGCTGGTTGGTGCTGTCAACTGGCAACAAGAGCGAGATCTCGGTGGGCTACTCGACGCTCTACGGCGACATGGTGGGCGGGATCGCGCCGCTCAAGGACGTCTTCAAGACGCGGGTGTGGGAGCTGGCTCGGTGGCGCAATCGAGATGCCGAGATCATCCCGGCGAGCACGATGGCCAAGCCCCCCAGCGCCGAGCTACGCCAGAACCAGACCGACCAGGACGCGCTGCCACCGTACGACGAACTGGATGCGATACTGGCGGCCTACGTCGTCGATGAGCTTTCGCCCGAGGAGATCGTGGCGCACGGTCACGACGAGGATACAGTGAAGCGCGTGTGCAGGATGGTCGACCTTGCGGAGTACAAGCGTCGTCAAGGGCCGCTCGGCATCCGGGTGACCACCAAGGCCTTCGGCAGGGACCGCCGAATGCCTGTCACCAACCGCTACCGCGGCTGAGGCGCTAGAAAGCCCCTAGTGCACCGCGCACGATAGGCAGGGGTCGTACGACCTTACGAGCTGCTCGATCCGGAGGACGAACTCGGACTCTGGCAGGCCGGCGACTTGCGGGGCGAAAGCCCTCATGTCGGCCTCGAGGCACGCAAGGTTCTGCGCCGTCGGCGTGATGACGTCACCTGCGACGACTAGGCCGCTCTCGTCGATCTCGATGTGATGGTAGAGCGTACCTCTCGGCGCTTCGGTTGCGCCCGCACCGGCTCCCGCACGTACCGAGAAAGCCACAGGGCTTGTAGAGCCGTTGCCCTCGGCGAGCTCCTCGCACAGGTGCGCGCAACGCTGCGTCGCGTCGAGTAGCTCGATCGCCTGACACAGGTTGTTCATGAAGGGGTTGCGCGACGGCAGCTTGAAGCCCGCCCGCATCGCGACCGTCTGCGCGGCCGGAGTCAGGTGGCGCCACGAAAGGTTCACCCTGGCCAGAGCGCCCACGAAGAACGGGCGCCCGTCGAGTGTCGAGTGCTTGGCGTTGCTGTGGGCCGGGGTCGATTCGGTGATGAACGACTTGTACTCGGCGACTGGGCGTCGCCATCCGGCATCGAGTGCGCCGACTTCGCCGTTGTAGATCGCGTACTCGTCCTCCGATACCAGTGCGAGCATCTCGGCAGAGCTCTCGAACACAGGGACGCTGAATCCGCCGACGAGTTCGATCGTGTCGGCGGCATCGCGTGCGGCCTCCTTCAGTCTCTCGGAGATCGCAAGAAGCCCACCCGGGGACGGCTCATGCGTGAAGCCACCCACCGCAGCTGTGATCGGATGGACCGGTCGGCCGCCGATAAGCGTCGTGAGGTCGTTTCCGAGCTTCTTGATGCGCAAGGCGCGCTGCAAGACATCGGGCAGAGAGTCCGCAAGCGGTAGCGCGCTGGGTAGCCCCACGTAGTCGGGCGCTGCGAGGAGGTAGAGGTGCGTCGCATGGTTCTGTAGGAACGAGCCATAGACGAGGAGCTGACGCATCTGCTTGGTGCGCTCGCTGACTTCGACTCCCATCGCAGCCTCGATCGATTTTAGGCTCGTGACCATGTGGTTGGGGGAGCATATTCCGCAGATGCGGCTGGTGATGAGCGGGACCTCGTCGAAGCGTCGGCCGGCGACCATCGACTCGAAGAATCGGGCCGGCTCGATGACGTCCATGCGAATCTCGCGCACCACGCCGTCTTCGACGTTGACCGAGACGGTGCCGTGCCCCTCGATCCGCGCCACGTGCTCTATCTTGAGAGTGCTCATCGGACCCCCGAGGTCGAGTTGTAAAGGTCGAGCGCGACATCGAGCGCTGCGGGCGAAACGGAGTGCTTCTGTGCGATATCGCGCGCAGTGTCGAGGTTGGCATCCTCATTGATGCCTCGACAAGCTGTGCAGGGCCGACCGTGCACGACGCACACCGCACCGCATCCGGCGCGGGAAACGAGCCCCAGGCACACGATGCCCTTCTCGTAGAAGCACACGGTCTCAGTCACCTTGCACTCGGCGCAAAGCGGTTCGCGCGGTACGCGGTTCGCCAGCCCTCGAAGCGCCTTTTGGAGCACCGAGAGGAACTCAGCCGGCTGGATGGGACACCCGGGCACGTGATAGTCGACCTCGATCACGGACTCGATCGGGGTGGGCGACACCCGCCCCGCAGCCACGGTGTCCTTCTCGGCGGCGTACACGCTTTGAGCGTGTTTCTCCAGCGCTCCGTGATTCGCAAGGCCGGGGATGCCTCCCGTGATTGCACAGGCCCCGATCGCGATGACCGTCGATGCGGTCGATCTTACCTGCCGAAGCAGGGCCTGGTGTTCCTCGGTAGTCACAGCGCCTTCGATGATGGCGACGTCGTACTCGGCAGGCATGTGTCCGCTCGAGACGAGCTGCCAGTAGGACAGGTCGATGAGCCCGAGCGCATCAAGGAGCTGGTCGCCCATGTTGGTGAGCTGTACCTGGCAGCCATAGTCGCTGGCCAGGCCGATGACGACGACGCGAGGCGCCACTTAGATCGCCTCCTGGAGGTTCATCGCTTCCCAGTAGTTGAAGACCGGGCCGTCGACGCAGGCGTATTGATGACCCACGCCACAGTGGCCGCACTTGCCGATTCCGCACTTCATCCGACGCTCGAAGCTCACATAGATGCGATCGACGTGCATCGCCTTCTTGCGCATCTCGTCGATGACGAAGCGGTACATCACTGGAGGGCCGCAGATGGCAGCGTAGGTGTTCCCTGGGTCGATATCGAGCCTGTCGAAGAGCCTGGTGACCAATCCGACCTCGCCATCCCAGGTCTCGTCCGGTTGGTCGACGGTCATGATCAACTCGAAATCCTCGCGGTGCTTCCACATGTCGAACTGCTGGCGGAAGAGCAGCTCAGCAGGCGTGCGCGAGCCATACAAGATGGTCACCTTGCCAAAGCTGTGCCTCTCATCGTGGATGTGGTTGATCAGCGACTTCAAAGGCGCGATACCCAGGCCGCCGGCCACAAGCAGGACGTCGTGGCCTTTCATCTCCTCGAACGGGAATCCCTTGCCGAAAGGCCCGCGTATCCCCACGATGTCGCCGCATTGCATCTTGTGCAGCGAGCCCGTGACGTCCCCTGACTCACGCACGCAAAGCTCCAGGAAGCCTTGCTTCGACGGCGCCGAGGAGATCGAGATCGGCGCTTCACCGACCCCGAAGATCGACAGCTCGACGAATTGGCCCGCATCGAAATCGAAGGCATCCCTGACGTCATCGTCGATGAGGCGGAACTCGAAGAGTCGTTCTTTCTCGGTCAGTTGTGTGATCGAGGTGATCCGAGCCGACCACGGTAGGTACGGGTTGGCTTTTAGCTTCCGATAGGCTTTGGCGCTGTCCCTCATTCGGATCCCTTCGCCTGCAAGGCCTCGATGACGACGGCCGGGTTGATATCGGCTTTACACGCGCGCTCGCATCGCGCACACCCGACGCAGAGCACCTTCTCGAACTTCGACAGGTAGCCCCACTGCTTGTGGTAGTAGCGGTATTTGACGCGGCTGGCTCGCGAACCTCGGAAATTGTGGCGCTGAGCCACCTCAGCGAACTCGTGGAACATGCAGCTGTCCCAGTTGCGTGAACGCGTTCCTTCATCGCCGTTGGCGGCAAGCTCGTCCTTCACGTCAAAGCAGTAGCAGGTCGGGCACACCATCGAGCACGCCCCGCAGCTCAGACAACGATCGCCGAGTTCCTCCCACAAGGGGTCGTTGAACTTGGCGTCGAGCAGCAGCGGAAGCTGCGAGGTGTCCACATTGCGCGCAAACGAGCCCTTGAACTCGTTGGTGACCCGCTGGAAATCGGCCACGTCCTCGTCGGTGACCATCCGCGTCTCCACATGGTGGTCGATCAGGTCGGCGCCTTGTATCGAGCGCACCGATGCGAAATACCGGTCACCGAGGTCAGTGAGGAAGATGTCGAACCCGCGATACGATTCATCAGTGCCGAAGGAGTTGCAGAAACACGTATCTTGCGGAGTGCAACTCACTCCCACAAGCAAGGTGTTGTCTCGGCGGGTCTTATAGTAAGGATCCTCGTAGCCGGACAAGAAAACGTTATCGAGCAGCAGCAGCCCGTTGAGATCACACGTGTGCAAGCCGAAAATAACGCGCGGTACGGCGGGCTCCAGGGACGAGATCGCTTCGCCGTCGACCACCGAGAACTCCATCAGCTGCTCTTTGGGTGGCAAGAAGAACTTCTTGGGGGGCAGTAGCGTGGTGTCGTAGTCGAGCCGCAGCTCGGAAGCCTTGTCGATCGGTGCGAAGACGAAGTCATCACCTTTGGCGACCGGTCCGATCACTTCATGGTCGACCATGAAGCCGTAGACGAGGTCGGCGATATCATCCTTGGCTATCACGCGAAAGAACACCGTTGATTCCCCTTACCGCGACGGTCAAGCTCACCGGGATCGCAAACGCAGGAGCAAATGACAGGCCCTGATGATTCTAAACCGGGCACGCTCAGTCGGCAACTGGCAGGCGGACCTGCGCGAACCGAGGGTGATTTCGCCACGCACCATCGCAATCCTTCAATGATCGCGTACTGGGGTGTTGACAGCGGTTCGATGGGAGCATAGACTACGCAACACAGTTAGCATTGGCGAAGACAGCGGCCGGACACGGATGCTGGAGATTGGAGAAATCGATGTTGCGAAGGAAGAGTGTGCTACTCGCGCTGTTCGCGGCTTTGGCGGCGGCAGCGATGGCCTTGGTGGGCTGCGCCCCGGCCGAACAGCCGGCTGCGGAGCAGCCAGAGGAGGCCGCCGGGCCTCGCTATGTCAATGTCTACACCTCGCGTCACTACGGCGTTGAGCCGGTGTTTGACAGGTTCACCGAGGAAACCGGCATCGAAGTCAGGTTCACCACCGGCGCAGACGCCCTGTTGCGTGAGCGCCTTAAGGCTGAGGGCGAGAACACACTCGCCGACGTCTTCATCGCAGTTGACGCCGGTAACCTGTGGCTGGCCGCAGAGGACGGGTTGCTCGCTCCGGTGGACAGCCAAGTCCTGCAAGACAACATTCCTGCGGAACTCCGCGATGCCGAGAACCGCTGGTTCGGTCTCACGCAGCGAGTGAGGACCATCCTGTACCACCCAGATCGTGTCTCGGCAGATGAGCTATCGACCTACGAGGCCCTCGCCGATCCGCAGTGGAGAGGCCGCCTCGTGATGCGTCCATCCACCCACTCCTACACGCAATCGCTGGTCTCCAGCCTGATCGCCGAGCACGGCGAGGCCAGAGCCGAGGAGATCGTGCGTGGATGGGTGGCCAACGAGCCGATCCTGATCGACAGCGACAACGAGATCCTCAAGAGCCTCGCAGCAGGCCGAGGTGACGTCGCGATCACCAACCACTACTACCTAGGCAGGCTGTTGGAGGAAGACTCCGCGTTCCCGGTCCAGCTCTTCTGGGCCAATCAGGCTGACCGAGGCGCTCATGTCAACGTGAGCGGCGCAGGCGTCACCGCAAATGCTCCCAATCGCGAGAACGCAATCGCTCTGATAGAGTGGCTCAGCGGTGATGGCCAAGAGATGTTCGCCGGTACCAACCACGAGTTCCCGGCCAACCCGGCAGCTCCGGTGCATCCGATCATTGCCGAGTTCGGTGAGTACTCCGCCGATCCGCTCGCTAAGGAAGAGCTTGGCCGTCTGCAGTCGCAGGCCGTGGAGCTCATGAACAGGGTCGGCTACCAGTAGGTAAGGTCACTTCTTGAACAGTTCGGAAAGCTTGCAAGCATAGATGAATAGAAGAGGCCGCCTCAATCTACTGCAGATCGTCCCTCTGCTTATCGCAGGGTTGACACTACTGCCGGTGGTCGTGGTGGCCTCTTCTCTCCTTACCCCCTCGGTCGAGGTGTGGCGGCACCTGTGGGACACGATCCTGCCGGGCATGCTGCGCAACACGCTCCTGCTGGTCTTGGGCGTGGGAGTGGGCACCGCGGTGCTCGGGACCGGGCTCGCCTGGCTGGTCACCGCGTATCACTTCCCGGGCAGGAGGGCCTTCCAGTGGATGCTCGTCCTGCCCATGGCGGTTCCCGCCTACATCATGGGATTCATCTACATTGCGACCTTCGATTTCGCCGGGCCGGTGCAGTCTTTGCTCCGAGATATCGGGCTGGCTGCCCTGGTGTTCCCCGACATCAGATCGGGTTGGGGCGCCATCGTCGTCATGACTCTGGTTCTCTACCCGTACGTCTATTTGCTGGCCAAGGCCGGCTTCGAGGAGCAGTCGGCCACCGCGATTGAAGCCGCCCGAGCCCTTGGCGCGAGCAAGTCCCGCATCTTCTTCAAGGTCGCATTGCCGCTGGCACGACCGTCCATCGCCGCCGGAGTCTCACTCGCGCTCATGGAGGCGGTCGCAGACTTCGCGACGGTCAGGTACTTCAACTTCCCGACGATCTCCGACGGGATTCTCCGCACGTGGACAGGCCTCATGGACATCGGGGCCGCCTCGGAGCTCGCGGGGTTGCTGGCAATCCTCATGCTCGCACTGCTGCTTGCCGAGAGACGCCTCCGCAGTCGACGCGCTTATCACCAGTCGAAAGGCCGAACGCAGAGCAGCGACGCGGTCCAGCTGCTCGGTTGGCGCAAGGCGGCGGCATTCCTGACGTGCGTCGTGGTGCTGATCGCAGCCTTCGGAATCCCGGCTGGGCAGCTCTCGATATGGGCGGTTGGCGAAGCCGCCGAGATGACCTCGTCGGAGGTTAGGACCTACGTCGAGCTGGGCGCGAACAGCCTGACGCTGGCAGGGCTGGCGGCAGCGGTCTCAGTAGGACTGGCGCTGGTGATGGCAGGCATGGCTCGGCTGCAGAAGGGACGGCTTGTGCAGTGGGCCTCTCGGAGTGTCAACGTGGGGTACTCGATTCCCGGCGCTGTGATTGCGGTCGGCGTAATCATCCCGCTGGCCGCGTTCGACCGGACCATCAACGAGTGGACGCAAGCTTGGTGGGGTGTCTCACCAGGGCTGATCCTGACAGGGTCGCTCGTAGGACTCACGTACGCCTACGCCGTGCGCTTCATGGCGATCGCTTACAGCAGCGTCGATTCGAGCATGGACAAGATATCGCCTAACATCGTCTCGGCGGCTAGATCGCTTGGAGCCGGTCCGCTCCGGTCGATTGTGCGCATCAAGCTACCGCTGATCCTCCCAGGTCTGCTGGCGGGCGCCACGCTAGTGTTCGTCGATGTCATGAAGGAGCTGCCGATCACCGTCATGTTGCGCCCGTTCGGGTACGACACCCTGGCAATCTGGGTGTGGCAGATGGCCGCCGAGTCGCTGTGGAGCGCCGCCGCCCTCCCCGCGCTCGCCATCGTGGTAGCCGGTTTGCTGCCTATCAAACTGCTTATCGGGCTGGGAAAGCCTGAAGGTAGAAAGGAATCGTCGACATGATGTTCGTCTCACCCGAGAGCTTGCCCGCCACAGGTTGTCCGGCAGTCAGGCCGCACGTGACGATGGAGGGCGTGAGCAAGGACTTTGCCGGGGTCGTCGCAGTAGACGACGTTTCTCTCTCGATTGCCAAGGGCGAGTTCTTCGCGCTGCTTGGCCCTTCGGGTTGCGGCAAGACCACGACGCTGCGGATGCTCGCCGGGCTCGAAACACCCACAACTGGCACCATCACCATCGACGGTCGCCCAATGTTCGACGCCGACAACAACGTGCCGCCTGAGGCCCGGGGAGTCGGCATCGTCTTCCAGGACTACGCGCTCTTCCCGCACATGACGATCTTCGAGAACGTGGCCTTCGGCCTGCATCGGCAGGGAAAAGCGGTCGTTGCGGCGCGGGTGGGCGAGCTTCTGGATCTCGTGGGACTCGCGGACGCAGCCAAGCGCTATCCGCACGAGCTGTCCGGCGGGCAACGTCAGCGGGTGGCGCTCGCCAGGTCACTCGCCCCAGCCCCGGCGGTCATCTTGCTCGACGAGCCCTTCTCCAACCTCGATGCCGAGCTTCGGGTCGGACTTCGCAACGAGACCAAGGACATCCTGAAGGCTGCCGGCGCCACGGTCGTGCTCGTCACCCACGATCAGGAGGAGGCGTTCTCGCTATCAGACCGTGTCGGAGTGATGGACAAAGGCCGACTCGTGCAGGTCGACATTCCGTATACCATCTACCATGACCCCGCCGACAGATTCGTCGCCGAGTTCACTGGGGTAGTCGACTTCGTCCCAGCTACCGTGCGTGGCTGCGATCTGGTCTCGGCGCTGGGCGTCTTTCCCCACGAGGGCCCCAAGTGCCCGGAAGCGACGACCGGCTACCTCGTCGTTCGGCCCGACGACGTGCGCATCGCCCCCTCCCCGCAAGGCGAGGCGATCGTGACCGCCGCGCGTTTCCTAGGCGCCGACGCGCTCTACACCCTTGCGCTACCCGACGGCCTGGGGCTGCACTCGCTCATGTCTTCCACCAGGCTGATCGCCGAAGGGACCCGGGTCGAGATCGTCTTCGACCCCGCACACACGGTGTTCTTCCCGGAGTAGGCGGACGCATTCGCTGCGCCCGCCCGGCTCGCGCTCCCCACTCGCGGCTCTACCCCGGAGTCCCCACCGGGATTATGTAGAGCGGGTCCTCCTCGGCAGGTGCGCCTAGCAGGCGCCGGATGTCGGCATCGATGAACGCACCGATCATCACGGATCCACGCCCCTGGTGCACCGCCATCAGCGAGAGGTTCTGGGCGGCGTGACCGACCTCCATGTGGACGTAGCGCCGCCCGCGATCGCCGTACCGACCTTCCGTTCGCGCGTAGACCGCGTTGATGATGAAGACCGCCGGCGCCTGCGCGATGAACATCTGCCCTAGCGAGGCAATGGCCAGCGGCCCGCGGATGTCCGAGTCGCCCGCATCCTCCAGCTCATGTCGCCGTGGGATGTAGCGCCGCACGCCCTCGGCGGTCGCCACGTAGGTCTCCAGCGGGTATAGCGCACCTGCCGAAGGGGCGGCTCGGAAGCCAGCATCTTGAAGCGTGATGCCCTGAGCGGACCACAGCAGCTGCAAGATGTCTGCGTCGGAGATCGGGTCGTTGGTGAATGAGCGGATCGACCGTCGGCGCTCGATCGCCGAGAGCAGAGCGTCACCGGCACCCGCGCCAGCTGGGTCCTGCGCGACGCCGCCGGGTGCGGGGGCGGCAGGTTGACCGGGCTCGGGGGCGACCTCGTCCGCACGCTCTTGCGACGCACATCCCGCCAGCGCCAGCGCCGCGAATCCCCCTATGGCCATCAAGAAAGCCCGCCGGTCAGGGGTGGCGGCGGTCGGGGAGCCAGCCTCCGAATCGCCGGAATCGATCATCTCGGGAGACACGTCGACACCTCCTATTTCACGAAACAATTATCGTGGTTCGTATATCCCCACTTTGTTTACGTAAGAAACATCGTGTATCATCGGACAAATTTCTCGTTAATCAGCGAGCAACAAGAGAGGGCAAGAAACGATGTCTAAGAGTCAAAGCCCGACTTCAAAGAGTGGAATCGAGCCAAAGGGAACAGCATCCGGCGAACAGCAGTGGCATGTCTTGACTGCCGAGGAGGTCGTCGGGCTAACCGAGACCGATCCTGACGGACTGTCAGAGGCGGAAGCGGCCAAGAGGCTTGCAACGTACGGTCCCAACGTGATCTCGAGGGGCAAAGGCGACACCGTCCTCGACCTGATCTGGCGGCAGATCAACAACCCACTCATCTGGGTGCTGATCGTCTCGGCATTCGTGGCGATGATTGCGGATCCGACCGGTGGCATCAAGAACGGCCTGGTTATCCTTGCGGTCGTTGTCATCAATACGATCATCGGGTTCATCCAGGAGTACAAGGCCGGTAAGGCCATCGAAGCCCTCTCGCGCATGGTGCCGGAGAACGTCTCCCTCATGCGCGGCGGCAAGAAGGTCACGCTTCCCGCCACCGACCTGGTGCCAGGTGATGTAGTGCTTCTCGCCAGCGGGGATCGGGTGCCCGCGGACATGCGCCTCATCCAATCCCGCACGCTTCAGATCGAAGAGGCCGCTCTCACAGGAGAGTCGGTTCCGTCAGCTAAAGAGCTCCCGCCGGTCGCCCCCGAGTCGGGAATCGGCGATCGCACCTGCATGACGTTCGCAGGCACGCTGGTGACTTACGGCACCGGTACCGCAGTCGTGGTAGAGACTGCCGATAACACCGAGCTCGGACGCATCTCGACGATGCTCAAGGAGACCACCGACCTGGAGACACCGCTTACCCGGGACCTCCACAAGATCGGTATGATCATCACGGTAGCGATCGTCAGCATATCAGTCGTCATGCTCGCCGTTGGTACCTGGCGGACTGTGAACGAAACGGGCGCCGAACTCTTCATGGCGTTCCGCGAGACCGTCATATTTGCGATCGCACTTGCAGTTGGAGCAATCCCGGAGGGTCTGCCGGCGATCGTCACGATCGCGCTTGCCATCGGTGTCCAGCGCATGGCCGCACGTAACGCCGTCGTCCGCAAGCTACCCGCAGTCGAGACTCTTGGCTCGACGACCGTGATCTGCAGTGACAAGACCGGTACGCTGACCCGCAACGAAATGACCGTCCAGGAGCTGTGGACCCCGGCATCCGGCGCGGTGTCGGTGACTGGAGTCGGCTACGAGCCAACCGGTCACATGGTGCGCAACGGCGACAAGTTCGCCGATCTGTCCTCGGACTTCAGGGAACTCCTGATGGTCGGCGCTGTCTGCAACGACGCATCTCTTGAGAACGCCGAGGGCGCCTGGAAGATCAACGGTGACCCCACCGAGGGTGCACTGCTCGTATCCGCCGAAAAGGCTGGCATGAGCGCTGACGCTCTCCGTAAAGAGTACGACCGTCTCGACGCCATACCGTTCGAGTCCGAGAACCAGTTCATGGCGACTCTCAATGCACGCGACGGCGGAGTGCTCCTGATAAAGGGTGCCCCCGAGGCGATCCTCAGCCGCTGCAATACCGCCATGGAAGTCGACCTCGATCACGACACCGTCCTGCGAGAGGTCGAGGCCCTAGCCGCCCGCGGCATGCGGGTTCTGGCATTCGCCTCGAAGGCGGTGCCGGGCATGACAGCGGTCGAGATGAGCGACACCGATGGCGACTTCACCTTCCTCGGCCTTCAGGGGATGATCGATCCGCCCAGGCCTGAGGCTATGGCTGCTATCAAACTGTGTCACCAGGCTGGCATCGAAGTGAAGATGATCACCGGTGACCACAAAGGCACCGCGCAGGCGATCGCCGAGCAGATCGACATCCTGCCCAAAAACCCAGATGCCCCCAGGGTCTACACCGGCGTACAGCTCGCCGAGATGTCCGAGGCCGAGCTCGTCGAGGCAGCCAGCTCATGCAACGTATTCGCCCGCGTGGCGCCCGAGCACAAGCTCAGGCTCGTGAACGCCCTGCAGAGCCGGAGCCACATCGTCGCCATGACGGGTGACGGCGTCAACGATGCACCGGCGCTCAAGCAATCCAACATCGGTGTCGCCATGGGCATCACCGGAACCGCTGTCTCCAAGGAAGCATCGGAGATCGTGCTGGTCGACGACAACTTCGCTTCGATCGCGGCGGCTGTCGAGGAAGGCCGAAGGGTCTACGACAACCTCATCAAGTCGCTGGCATTCGTCCTGCCGACCAACCTGGGACTCGCGCTCATCCTTATCTGGGCGGTCATCTTCTTCCCCTTCGGCGATGTGACGAAGATCGTTGACGGAGTGTCTGTGACAGTCAGCGAACTCCTTCTGCCGATGGGTCCGACCCAGCTACTCTGGATCAACCTGATCGCCGCAGTCGCTCTGGCCCTTCCGTTGGCCTTCGAAGCCAAGGAGCCCGGAATCATGAATCGCAAGCCCAGGGATCCGGATGCACCGGTACTCAGCGGTTTCGTCATCATGCGTGTGGTCATCGTCGCTGTGTTGATGACTGCAGGCGCGGTGGCACTGTTCAGCTACGTGTACGCTGCGGGTGGCAGTCAGCCAGGAGCACTGGCTACAGCGCAGACAGCGGCTGTCACCACGGTCATCATGTTCCAGATCTTCTATCTGCTCAACTGCCGTTCACTCAAGAACTCGATCCTGGAGATCGGGGTCCTGTCGAACAAGACCGTGTTCATAGGAATCGCATCGATCCTGGTGTTGCAGGCGATCTTCATCTACGCTCCGTTCATGAACAGCATCTTCGGGTCGGCACCACTTGAGCCCGGGCAGATCCTGATGGCGGCTGCAGCGGGGACGATCATCCTGCCGGTGATCAGCTTCGAGAAGTGGCTGCGCAAGCGCAAGGGCGCATAGCCACTGCTGGAGCCTGACGCAAGCAAACCTAGGCACCCGGTCATCACTCGATGGCCGGGTGCTAAACTTTATCCAGCCGACCCATGAAGCTGGGTCGCGATGACCAAGGGGCGAGACCGATGATGAACATCCTACGCTGCATGAGTACCCAGCACCCCGACAACGCCGCGGTGCCCTTCTTCTCCTCGACTTCGGTCTTGGCGGGGGAGGACGAGATCCGAGAGGCGTTCTACGCCTACTCCCACCTGGGCTGCGATGAGCAGATGTGGGATGCCGAAGGCAAGGAGATCGACACCTACGTCGTCAAGAAGCTACTATCGTTCTACGAGGACTACTTCCGCGAGAACGTGCTCGGCGAGGATCTCCGTCTCACGCTGCGGGTTCCCAACCCAACCGTCGAGACCGCCGAGGCCAAGATCCTCCTGGAGACGCTTGAGAGCATACCGCGCTCACACGACGCGTTCACTCAAGAACTCGATCCTGGAGATCGGGGTCCTGTCGAACAAGACCGTGTTCATAGGAATCGCATCGATCCTGGTGTTGCAGGCGATCTTCATCTACGCTCCGTTCATGAACAGCATCTTCGGGTCGGCACCACTTGAGCCCGGGCAGATCCTGATGGCGGCTGCAGCGGGGACGATCATCCTGCCGGTGATCAGCTTCGAGAAGTGGCTGCGCAAGCGCAAGGGCGCATAGCCACTGCTGGAGCCTGACGCAAGCAAACCTAGGCACCCGGTCATCACTCGATGGCCGGGTGCTAAACTTTATCCAGCCGACCCATGAAGCTGGGTCGCGATGACCAAGGGGCGAGACCGATGATGAACATCCTACGCTGCATGAGTACCCAGCACCCCGACAACGCCGCGGTGCCCTTCTTCTCCTCGACTTCGGTCTTGGCGGGGGAGGACGAGATCCGAGAGGCGTTCTACGCCTACTCCCACCTGGGCTGCGATGAGCAGATGTGGGATGCCGAAGGCAAGGAGATCGACACCTACGTCGTCAAGAAGCTACTATCGTTCTACGAGGACTACTTCCGCGAGAACGTGCTCGGCGAGGATCTCCGTCTCACGCTGCGGGTTCCCAACCCAACCGTCGAGACCGCCGAGGCCAAGATCCTCCTGGAGACGCTTGAGAGCATACCGCGCTCACACGACGCGGCCCGCCTCTTCTACGATCGCGATGTCTCGCCGATCTTCGAGGTCATCTTGCCGATGACCACCTCGGCATCGGACGTGGACCGCGTGTACCGCTACTATCGCGACTTCATCGCTGGGCGCCAGAACCTGCGGTTCAGTGACGGCGACATCACGATCTCCGAGTGGATAGGTGAGTTCGCACCCGATCGGGTCGAGGTGATCCCGCTCTTCGAGGACCTGCCCAGCATGCTGGCGGCCGGAGACATAGTCGAAGAGTACCTCGGCGACAAGGACGTCACCGACCAAAGGGTGTTCTTGGCGCGTTCGGACACGGCGATGAACTACGGCTTCGTCTCGGCGGCGCTGTCCAACCTGATCGCGCTACATCGCATCGAGGAGCTGGCCGCGCGCAGAGGGGTGCGCCTGCACCCGATCATCGGCATGGGTTCGGCGGCCTTCCGAGGCGGCCTTTCCCCCCGCACTGCCGAGCGCATCGGGCGCGACTACCCCAGCGTCGTGACGTTCACCATCCAGTCGGCCTTCAAGTACGATAATCCGCCTCACGAGGTCCAGGACGCTATTCGGGTACTCAAGGAGCGTGAAGTGGGCAGAGCGGTCCCTGTGGACGCTGAGAGGGCTATGCCTGTCATCGAGGCCACGAGCGCCTTGTACCGCCGAAGGGTCGGCGAGCTCGCCGACACCATCAACCTGTTGGCGCGATCGATGCCGCAGCGCCGCGCGCGCAAGCTCCACGTCGGACTTTTCGGCTACGCTCGGCAGATGGACGGGGTGAAGTTGCCCCGGGCGATCGGATTCACTTGCGCCCTGTACTCGGCGGGGCTTCCGCCGGAGCTGCTCGGCTTCGAGGCGCTGACCGATAGCGACATCGCGTACCTGAGAGAAGCGCTTCCGTCGTTCGACGAGACGATCTCAGAGGCGCTGCGCTACTGCGATTTGGACGGCCCACTGGCCGCAGGACCCCTGCGCGATGCGGTGCTTAGGGCCGGATACGACTGGGCGCCCGAGAGCTCACACCTTGAAGTGGTGCGAAACATCTCGAGCGCCCTAGAGGACGGGCGTGAGCAGCAGGTCGCGGATCTGGTGATCCGAGGCGCGCGCATACGCCGCTTCCTAGGCTGACGCCCAGGCGTCCTACTCCATACAGGTGACTTCGCAGGCGTTGACCTCGGCCAACGTGATCTGCCTGACTTCGATGGCCTGCTTGGGGCACATCACGGCGCACAGACCGCAGCCCTTGCACCGTGCCGCAACGATGAAGCTCTTCTTGCGGCTTGCAAGGAAGCGGACAGCGTTTGGCTCAGGGCACACCTGGGTGCAAAGCCTGCACCCTACACACTTGCTCTCGTCGACGAATCCAGCGGAATACATCTACGAACTCCTCACTTCTCAGGCGTTCGCCCTGGCGGCGACAGCGGTTCGGGCCCGGTCATAGGTCTCTTTCAGCACCTTGGCATTGCTAGCGAGCAGCTTCTCGATCTTGTCGTACTGCTTCTTGACTGCATCATCGAGTGCCGCCGTCGTACCCGAAGCCACGAACTTGGACTTACCGCCGAAGCGCTCGCGCAGCGCGGCATCCACCGAGTCGAAGCTGACGATCCCGGTGGTGCCGATCAGCGTTCCGAGCATCGCCACGTTGGTCGCAAGCTCGGTGCCTGCAAGCTCACGAGCGGCATCCGTCGCCGAGAAGAAGTGGACCGATGCACCCAGGTCCTCCAGGCGGGCGTTCTCGTCGTCACTGAACTCGATGGTGGTCGGGGAGTTCACGATGATGACCCCGTCGCGCTTGAGTCCAGAGAAGAAGGGCATCGTGTAAGACTTGCCCTGCAAGATGACGTCTGGGTGGTAGACCATGATGATGTCGGGATAGAGGATCTCGCCCGAGTCATAGAGCTTCTCGTCGGAGATCCTGACGTAGCTCTCGGCGGGGGCGAGACGCTTCTCGGCACCGAAGAAGGGGTTGACCACGGCGTTCTTGCCGTCGCGTACAGCTGCGCTTCCCAAGATGCTGGCTGCTGTGACGACGCCTTGTCCGCCCAGCCCAGACATTCTGACGTATTGCCTGCTCATGAAGTCACCTCCGCGGACTCTACGGCCTTCAGGTACTCCTCGGCCTCTGGCGAGGTGTGCTCGCGGAAGGCGTAGTCGGTTGCGAGACGCTCTTTGGCGAAGGCCAGTCCCTCGGAGGGCTTGATCTTCATGTTGGTGGGGCAGGGGGTGTGGATCTGCACGTAGGTCGGGCCGACTTCGCGGGCGATCATGACCGCCTTCTCGAAGGACTTCCCGATCTGGCGTGGGCGCGCGGTCGAGCAAAGCGCGACATACGCACATCCCGATGCGACGGCGAGATCGAACATGTGGATCTTGTCGAACTTCTTGCCGGTGGGCGCCATGTTGAGAACGGCGCCGGGTCGGCTCATTCCGCTCTCCTGACCGCCGGTGTTGGCGTACAGCTCGTTGTCGAACATCACGGTCGTGATCTTCTCGCCGCGGAACCACGAGTGGAGTGTCATGTCGAGTCCGATGTCGGCGGTGGCGCCGTCACCAGCCATGACGATGACGTCCTTGACCTTGTCGGGGAAGCGCAGCGAAAGCGCGCGCTTCAGGCCGGTCGCCACAGCGTTCTGGTTGCCGAAGAGCGAGTGCACGTTGTGCAACGCCAGCTGCGTGTAGGCCAGGCTGTTACAGCCGGTCGATCCGACGATGATCGAATCCTCGGGCTTGGGCAGCGAGCCGATAACGAGCCTAAGAGCCAGGGCGAGATTACATCCTGCGCAAAGCGGATGCTCCTCGATGAGCTCCTTGAAGCTGCCGAGGTCACCAACTCCCTTCGGATTGCCGAAAGGACCGTTTGCGACCAGGTCCTTGTACTCCGAAGGCATAACATCTTCGAAGTGCGGGTTGATCTTAGTTATATCCAGGGACATCTGAGCCTCCTCAATAGACCTGCGAGCGATTCCTTAGACCCCTACGAAGTCTTTGGTCTTGACTACCTGGGCGATTACGTCCGGAGGCATCGTCATTCCACCGTAGACCCTGGGGCCAAGAACGATCCGGTCGTTGTTGGGGATAATCGATGCGATCTCGCGGGCCAGCCATCCCACGCGGTTGAACTCTGGAACCACGATCGTCTCGGCGTTGGCGAGAGCGGCGCGGATCTCCTCTGTGGGGAACGGTCGGATGGTCTTGATCTTGACCAGTCCGGCCTCGATGCCCTCTTCCTTGAGCAGCGTGATGGCCTCGCGGGACTGAGCCACGGCCGTACCCGAAGCCACGATCTGGATGGGGGCGTCGGGGTTCTCCTGCTCGATGAAGCTGCCGAGGTACTTCTTGAGGTGCTTCTTGGCGCGGAACGCTGCCGACATGGTCTCCTGCTGCCAGCTTGCGTGAGCGGCGTAGCTGATGAAGTTGCTCTTCATGACGAACGGATCGCGCATGAGCCTGAACGGAGGCGTCTCCATGTCGATGTGAGGCACGGGGGAGAGGCCAGCGTTGTAGCCGCTGAGCTTGACGTCCTCGCTGACGACATTGACCTTCTGGCTTGTGTGTGTGACGAAGAAGCCGTCGACGAACACCCCGATCGGGATGTGGACGGTGGTCTGCTCGGCAACGTCGAAGCTCATAAGCAGCATGTCGTAGAGCTCCTGGGCGTTCTCGGCATGTAGCATGATCATGCCAGTGTCGAGCATGAAGGCCATCTCCAGGGTGTCTGGCTGGATGGTCAGCGGTGCGTTGATGCCGCGGGTCATGAATGCCATGACGACCGGCAGACGCGATCCGACCCATGTGGGGAAGTTCTCGAACGCACGCAGCGTTCCGGGTCCACAGGTGGCGGTGAAGGTTCTCACGCCTGCCATCGCAGCACCGGCGACCTGGGACATGACGGCGAACTCGTTCTCACCGCGGAAGTACTCTTTCACGTAACCTTCGGCGTAAAGATCGCCGACAAGGTGCATGCTCTCGCTCTGTGGGGTGATCGGGTAGGAGATGGCCATATCGATGTTGGCCCTCCTGATCGCCTCGCGAACAGCCTCACTACCAGTGATGAAACGCTCCTCGCGCTCGGCTTCGAACAGCATGTAGGAGGTCGAGACCTCTTTCAGCTCCGGCTTGGGCCTAGACATCGGCAGCTCCTCCCTTGCTCTTCAATTCCTTGACAGCAGCAAGGACCATCTTCAGAGCGTCGTTGTTGGCGTCCCGGAGCGAGGCGTTGGCCTCTTCGTGACCATCCTCGGCGCACAGTGCCAGCGTGTAACAGTCGGTTCCCCCGCGGATGATCTTGAGGGCGAGGTTGGCCTGGTGACAGTGGACGCCGATGAAGACGCCGACGTCGATCTTGTTGTGCCAGATCGTCAGGTTGGGATGGTTCGGGTTGATCTCCACCGCGGGGTCGATCATCGGATACTTGGGGCGATAGTCAGGCATCGGGATGACCTTGGCTCCGACTTCGGCGGCGATCTCCCTGATCAGCGCTCCGCGCTCCAGTGCATACTCCGTGGTCTTCCACAGAAGTAGCGGTCCAGGGAAGAACGTGGGGTTCTTCGCCGAGACCAGGCGGTTCGCAATCACCTTGACTGCGACTTCCATGGGCACACATTCGCCTTCGACGAGCGCTTCGCCCGTCTCGGGAATCTGGGCTCCGTGCATTGCGGCGGCCGGTGGCAGGTAGCCCTCTGGGCCGGGCAGCACTTTATATGCTTCCATGCGCATACCTCCTTTGGTGGTTGACACAAGACAATAACCGCCGGAATG
>JAMDCK010000003.1 GCA_023488435.1 Actinomycetota bacterium | reverse complement strand
CGGCAAGGTGAGCCCGACGTGCGCGGGGCATGTGGCCGCCGAGTTCGGCGACGAGGTGGACTTCATCCTCGACGGCGGCTGGTGCTCGGTGGGGCTGGAGTCGACGATCGTCGACCTGACGGGCGCCGCGCCGCGCGTGCTGCGGGTCGGGTCGGTCACGCTCGCCGACATCATGGCGGTCCTCGGGGAGCAGGCCAGCGCCGAGGAGGCAGCGGGGCCGACCGAAGCCGTCAAAGTGCCGGGCTCGCACCTCAAGCACTACTCGCCCGAGACGCCGCTGTGCCTCGTACCTGCCGAGGAGCTCTCCGCGCGCGTCGAGCAGGCGCTGGGTCTCGGGCGCAGGGTCGGCGTGATCGCGCGGACCGTCGCCGAGGATGCGCGGGTTGCCTCGGCGGGTGAGTGGGCGAGCATGCCCGAGGATGCGGAGGGCTACGGCCGACTGCTGTACGCGACGATGCGGGATCTCGATGGGTCGGGGTGCGAGGTCATCTTGGTCGAGACACCTCCGGTATCGCTGGAGTGGGAGGTTGTGATCGACCGCTTGACTCGGGCGGCCAGCGGCGGCCATTGCGACGAATAGAAATCGGGAACTCGGTGCGAGTTTTGGGTATCATGGAATGTGTGAGATCAAGTGCCTGCGTGGCTGCTGACAGTCGCGGGTAAGTCCAAGTAAGAGATTGTTTAGAAATCATTTAGACGGAGGCTGATCAGGTGGAGATGCACACTCGCAAGTTGGTCACGATCGTCACAGAGGCACTGGTAGAGGATCGGCTCACCAAGGAACTCGAGCAACTCGGCGTCCACGGGTTCACAATCACCGATGCCCGCGGCAAGGGCGAGCGGGGGGTGCGCAACGCACACCACGACTTCGCCGCCAACATCCGCATCGAGGTCGTCTGCGGTGCCGAAGTGGCCGATGCGGTCGTCCAGCACCTGGTCGACAGGTACTTCGAGAACTACGCGATCATCTGGTTCATGTCCGATGTCAGTGTTGTTCGGGCCGGCAAGTTCTCTTAGGCGAGGAGAAGCGCGATGACATCCCTTGTCGGCATAATCATGGGTTCGAAGTCCGACTGGGACACGATGCGCCATGCAGCCAAGACTCTCGATGAGCTCGGCATCGGTTATGAGACCGAGGTAGTCTCGGCACATCGCACTCCTGACAAGCTGTTCGCATACGCCGAAGAGGCCGGCGGCAGGGGCATCGAAGTCATCATCGCCGGTGCTGGCGGCGCAGCCCACCTGCCCGGCATGGTCGCGGCCAAAACGCAGCTCCCGGTGTTGGGCGTGCCCGTGAAGTCCAAGACGCTCAGGGGCATCGACTCGCTGCTTTCAATCGTGCAGATGCCCGCCGGCATCCCGGTTGCGACGCTGGCCATAGGCAAGGCGGGCGCGATCAACGCCGCACTGCTCTCAGCTGCGATCCTGGGCGGCAAGTATCCTGAGATCGCCGAGGCGCTCGCCGAGTATCGCGCGGCACAGACCGAGCGGGTGCTGGCCGATCCAGACCCGAGTCAGCCTGCCGAATGATAGTCGGCGTCATCGGGGGAGGCCAACTCGGCCGCATGATGGGGCTTGCGGGCCTCAACCTAGGTGTGCGCTTCGTGTTCCTCGACCCCGACCCTGATGCTTGCGCCCGTGACGTCGGCGAGCATCTGTGCGCCGGCTTCGACGACGCGCAGGCGCTGGACGCGCTGGCCAGCCGCGCCGACGTGCTCACATTCGACTTCGAGAACGTCCCCGAGACCAGCCTGGCGAGTCTTCAGGGGCGCGTGCGCGTCGCGCCTTGCGCCAGAGCGCTGGGCGTCTCGCAAGACCGCCGCCGCGAGAAGGAGCTCTTCCGAGAGCTAGGAATCCCGACAGCCGAGTTCCGGCTGGTAGACAGCGTCGACGGGCTCGCGCCTGCAATCGACGCCGTGGGACTCCCTGCGGTGCTCAAGACGCGCCGCCTGGGCTACGACGGCAAGGGACAGTCGGTCATCCGCTCGCACGACGAGGCCGCAGCCGCTTGGGAGGCGATCGGCGGCGTGCCCGCGATCCTCGAGGCGTTCGTGGAGTTCACACGCGAGGTCTCGGTGATCGCAGCGAGGGGCCGCGACGGCCAGACCGCGATCTACCCGCTATGCGAGAATGTGCATCGCGACGGTATCCTGCGCACCACGCGCCCGCGCCCGGGTGACCCGGCGAGTTCCTCGGCAGGGGAGATGATCTCGCGGCTGCTCGACGCACTCGACTACGTCGGCGTCCTGACGCTGGAGCTCTTCGACACGTGCGGCGGGCTCGTCGCCAACGAGTACGCGCCCAGGGTCCACAACTCGGGCCACTGGACGATCGAGGGCGCTCAGACCAGCCAGTTCGAGAACCACATCCGCGCGATCGCCGGGCTGCCGCTGGGGGAGACCTCGGTGGTCGAGACGTGCGCGATGCTCAACATCGTGGGAGCGATCCCACCTGCCGAGGAGGTCCTTGCGGTTCCGGGTGCGCATCTGCACCTGTACGGCAAGGCACCCCGTCCCGGCAGAAAGGTCGGGCACATCACGATCCGCTCGACCAGCGCCGAAGAGGTGGAGCAGGGGGTCGCCGCGCTCAGCGCGCTCGAGGGAGTGGGCTGAAGCGATGCCCGCACTCAGCAGCACTGCAGGCGGGAATGGCAGCGCGAGATCGGTGGCTCTCCCGGACCGAGTGACTCGCAACCGCAGACTTCTGCGGCTCTACATGGTGCTGTACGTCGTTGTGTCGAGCGCGCTTGTCGCAATCGCGGTGGTCGTCGGTACATACATTTCGGCGTTCCTCATCGCGGTGTTCATACGGAGTTACTGGCTAGCCGAGTTCGTCGTCTATCAGCTTCCGATCGCCCCGCTCATCACCGGCACCTTGTGGCTGGCCTGCGTGCCTGCATTCGCGGTGTGGTGCATCACCGCGACTCGCCGTCCGCTCAAGGAGATGCTACCTTGCCTGATGGCCCGGCCGGTCCAGAAAGGCGAGCTGCGCACAGCGAAATCCGCGCTGCACGATGCGGTCATAGCGTCAGGGATCCCCATGCCTCGGCTGGCGATCATAGAGTGTACTGCGATCAACGCCTTCGTGATCACGAAGGGAGCCGGCCCCGTGTGGATCGGAGTGACGCGGGGGCTCACCGAGCAACTCAGCCACGACGAGCTGAGCGCCGTGTTCGCTCACCTCGTCGCCCGCGTGCGCGACGGGTCGGCCACCACGAAGACCCTCATCGCGATGTTGTTCGCAGCCACCGCGCGGGCGGGCAAGGCGGGCGATGCGTTCGCTGAAGGGCTGGAGCCCGAAGTGGATGATAGGTTCCGTGCAGACGTGTTCAAGTCGTTCCTCGGACCACTGGTGTTCATGTACGGCGTCATCAGGTTGTTCTTGGGGATGTCGTCGGCGTTCATACTGGCGGGCTACCAGCGGGCCGCATCGCTGACGGCCGCGACCGCGGACGCCGATGCTATGATGCTCACGCGGGACCCGCGCGGCATGCTCTCCGCGCTCGAGAAGGTGCTTCCGGCGGACAATCGGCCGGGAAGTGTGTGGGACCCGCGCCTGCGCGAGGACGTGTTCGGGGCGCTCTTCTTCGCGTGGCCGACAGTGAGTCACTCGAAGGATCCCGAGCTCATCCGCATCCGCCGAATGCGGGAGATGCTGGGAGCGGCAGGGGCTTCGGGATAGCAACGGGAACGGCCCGATCAGGAATCCATGACATTGAATTCAGGAAGTGGTGGACAGTAATTGCGGGGGTTGCTATCATGGCACCGTCGTAACGAGCTGAGCGCCGTGTTCGCTCACCTCGTCGCCCGCGTGCGCGACGGGTCGGCCACCACGAAGACCCTCATCGCGATGTTGTTCGCAGCCACCGCGCGGGCGGGCAAGGCGGGCGATGCGTTCGCTGAAGGGCTGGAGCCCGAAGTGGATGATAGGTTCCGTGCAGACGTGTTCAAGTCGTTCCTCGGACCACTGGTGTTCATGTACGGCGTCATCAGGTTGTTCTTGGGGATGTCGTCGGCGTTCATACTGGCGGGCTACCAGCGGGCCGCATCGCTGACGGCCGCGACCGCGGACGCCGATGCTATGATGCTCACGCGGGACCCGCGCGGCATGCTCTCCGCGCTCGAGAAGGTGCTTCCGGCGGACAATCGGCCGGGAAGTGTGTGGGACCCGCGCCTGCGCGAGGACGTGTTCGGGGCGCTCTTCTTCGCGTGGCCGACAGTGAGTCACTCGAAGGATCCCGAGCTCATCCGCATCCGCCGAATGCGGGAGATGCTGGGAGCGGCAGGGGCTTCGGGATAGCAACGGGAACGGCCCGATCAGGAATCCATGACATTGAATTCAGGAAGTGGTGGACAGTAATTGCGGGGGTTGCTATCATGGCACCGTCGTACATGGGGCCGAAGGCCATTCGGTGGAGAATGGCGGAGTGTGCGAGAGGGGCTGGAATCCATGATTCAGGCAAGGTATACGATATTCGTTCCATTGATTTGTCTTCTGCTGATGGTTGCCGTCATTGCAACTCCAGCAGTACCGGCTGGGGCGAGAGGAGGAAACCCTGATGGTGGGCCATCAAGGAGTGAACGCGATTCCGAGTGGAGCTCAACTGAGGTACGCTGGAATCCAACGACCATTCATGGCAGAAGCCAGAGGGCTTATCAAAACCGCCTTAGGATGGTCGTGGCGAGACATACTGCCCATACAATTTGGACAATCGATCACAGAGGGACGCTGTTTTCGGCTCCCCACGGGGCTTTCAACGATGCGTGGACCGCTATTGGCTACTCGGTAAGTGCGAGAAGTGCTCGGTGGAACTGGTTCATCGGAGGGCTGAATGGTAGCGCTCAAAGCAATAACTCCGTGACATTCAGTTCAGGAATACCGACGCCTTGGGGTCCAGTAGCGGGCCAAACACTTGTGAGCCGTTGTTTGACAACGGTCAATGGTTGGAGCAGTACACCTACGGCGATTCGGTGGTTCCCCTAAGCCATAGAGCGGATGGAAGCCACGCTGGACTGCAATCATTAATCGAGTTATAAGGAAGGCTCCCATGTCGACAAGTCTAGTCAGCCAGGACGTGAAGATCAGGTTCGGGTCGAAAGAGGTGCTCCGAGGGTTTAGTTTCGAAGCTAGGCCCTCGGACATCGTTTTCATTGCGGGGCGCAACGGTGCCGGAAAGACCACCTGGATCAGGATTGCGACAGGACTCATGCGCTCGACATCGGGCCGCGTGTCGTATAACGGCCACAAGACGGTCAGTCATGATGGGGTCAGACTATCGGTGGTGTTTGATGAGCCGCCTGTGTACCCGACACTGACCGGTAAAGAGAACCTGAGGGCATTGGCGGGACTCAATAAGTTCGACGGTGTCGCTAAAGCCACCCTTGATAGCTTCCAGCTTGACCCGGCAATGCTGAAGATCAAAGCCGGCCACTACTCGTATGGGCAGAAGCACCGGTTATCGATGGCTGCGGCGATGTTGCGACAGCCAACGCATCTGTTCCTTGATGAGCCTGCGGATGGCCTGGATCCGGTGGCCTGGGGTCAGGTGGAGCAGGGCATCAGAAGCATGGCGTCAGGCGGCGCGACCGTGGTGTTGACGGGGCAAGATTTCGACCTGGTAGAATCGCTGGCCAGCAGGGTCGTCGTCCTGCATGAGGGAATCACAGCCTTCGAGGGTCCACCTGGCGAGCTGATCGGCAAGTTTCCGCCGAGTATCTTCGTGAGGGCGGATGACGTCGAGGCAATCAAGCGCATGTTTCCAGATGCCCGAAGAGTGGATCAGGAGGGGAGCCTGTTAGAGATAGTCTGTGCATCCGATGCCGACCTGGAGCAAGCCGCACTCAAGCTGCAACGAGCCCAGACGCCTTTGAAAGAGATGTATGTGCGTAAGAAGAGCCTGAAAGAGGCCTTCCTTGAGACCATAGGGGGTGCAGCATGAAAGGCCGCGACGTGCCTGGCATACTTGGGCCCCTCATGATCGAGGGTCGCTTGATATCGAAGATGCGGGCCACCATCGTGGTCTCACTGCTCCTGATCTTGATGTTGGGGTATGCACATTACTCAACCGCTACGAAAGCGATTTCCGAATCTCTTACCATCGAGGTGAATCTTGTTGCCTCATTAGGGGAAGACGAGTATCTGCGAATGGTGCAGGAGGGAGGATCGAACCCCGGATTCGTAGAGGCGATCAAAGGCGTCAAGCCTGTGACTGGTCCGAATCACGCACTCTCGTTCCTCGGGGCGCTGGCTCCTCTCCTGTTCGCGGCTTGGGGCGCACTGATCGTGGGCAACGAGTTCGTGTGGCGCACGGCCAAATTGCGCGCTGTACATAGCGGCTGGACTGATACCGTCATCAACAAGATGGTTGTTATAGTGCTTGCCGGTGCTGCTGTGGCTGTTGCGGGAGCATTGCTCGGGTGGGTGGGTGGCCTGGCGGCCTGGGGTGCTATCGTCGGACAGACCATCACTCCAGAGCTCATCACCGGGATCCCCATTGTTCCGCCGTTGTGGCACCAGATACTGGTGATCTCGATCGGCCTTGCATTTTACGGGTTGCTCGGCGGCTTCATCGCTCTGGCTTTACGAAGCCCCGTGGTCGGAGCCATCAGCGGGTTTGCCGTGCCATACATTGAAGCCACCCTAGTGCAATCGATGCCGGTATGGTGGTTGCCACATTCGGCATTCGGCGAACTGATGGCGGCGGCTTTCGTCTATTCGGGGTATTCCGCGGTCATGGTCTTCCCCAACCCCGCCTTCGAGGACTTCCACGCGCTATTCCATTGGGCTGTCATGGGCGGGTGGATCCTGCTCGTCAGCGTTTCTATGATAATTTTGTCCAGAAGACAGCAGATCACCTGAGAGATGCGGTATATGGGTCTGACTCCCGGCTGCATCGGTTGGCCGATAGCAGAAGGAGGCTTCACATGGACAAGACCTTACTTGCCGAGGAGATCAAAGGAGCGATGCGCTCAGGCGACAAGACGCGCCTGACGATCCTTCGCCTCGTGAAGAACGAGATCGACACACGCGAGAAGGACACCGGCGAGACCCTGGGCGATGCGGATGTACTCGCAGCGCTCAAGAAGGTGCTCAAGCAGACCTCCGAAACGCTGGAGGGCTCGATCAAAGCCGGGACCGACGCCGCGCGCACCGAAGCGCTGCAGGAGCGGGTCGACATCCTCTCCGGATACCTGCCCGCGCAGATCAGCGGCTCCGAGCTGGAGGCGGTCGTTGCGAGCGTGCTAGCGCAAGGCGGATTCGCCGAGAAGCGCGACATGGGCCGTGCGATCGCCGCGGTGGTCGAGGCCACCGGCGGCAACTGCGACAAGGCCGAGGTCGCCAAGCTCGTCGGCGCGAGACTGTCGTAGGCTGGCGCTTGAGCCGGGTCGGTTTTCTCGGCAGGCAGGAGAAGGATTCGGTTTGATTCTGGCAAGAGCAGGTGCGTATGCTCCAGACTATCGAGTAGTCGGGCGAGAGAGGGGCCCATGGAACTCACCGAGTCTGAGATTGATCGACTGATTAACTGCTGCAAGACGATCACCGACCCGCCGCGCAGAGATATGGCCGAGGAGAATGGGCACAGGCGCAATGACTTCAGATGCGCTGCGATCGACGGCGATGAGCGGTTTCGAGTCTTCATGCGTCAAAACGTGAAGTTTCCCGACTCCTTCAGCGTGGGGTTGGTTCATCGAATGCCCGGGGGTACCGAGATCACCTTGTTCCGGTGTAACGGACCTCACGGCGAGGTCTTGGAAGATCCACGCGGCGGGGCTAGCAAGCCACACTTTGGATTCCATGTTCACCGTGCATCTGTGATCAACATCGCGAGTGGTAGATCGCCCGAGGCTGGCGGTGCGATCACCAAGGAGTATGGTACCTTTGAAGATGCGGTGACGTATTTCTTGGACCGGTGTGGAATCGTTGATGCACAGAGTCACTTCCCGCAGCTTGGAAACCGGACTTACTAGCTGGAGGCATCGTGGACTATCTGAGCCTGCTGAAGGCGCAGTTCAATGACAGGGTCGACTTCCGGTCACGCGATGAACGCGTGCTCCAGCTCGTCGCCCCTCTTTATCATGAAGATGGCGACATGATCGACATCTTCCTGGAAGAGTCGCTCGCGGACCCTTCTCGCATAAGGGTCTCAGACTACGGCATGACGTTGATGCGGCTCTCGTATTCGTACGACCTGAACACGCCGAACAAGGAGCGGCTGTTCCAGCGCATCCTTGCGGAGAATGGTGTTCAGTTCGAGAACGGCAACATCTTCTTGGAGACGTCGCCAACACATCTTTATCCCGCAATCCTCCAGTTCGCGCAGGTGGTGGGCAAAGTCTCGAACATGCGCATGTATCGTCGCGAGACCGTGCAGAGCTTGTTCTACGAGATGTTGGCGGAGTTCGTGGAGGAATCACTCGGCGAGTTTCACCCGAGCGAGAGGATCCTGCCGATTCCGGAACGGGACGACCTGGAGGTCGATTTCGAGTTCGATATACGACCGCACCCCATATACCTTTTCGGAGTAAAGGACGCGACCAAAGCGAGACTTGCAACGATCTCCATGCTGGAGTTCCAGAAGCAGCAGTTAGCCTTCAAGGGCTATGTCGTGCACGAGGATTTCGACGGGCTACCCAAGAAGGATCGTGCCAGGATAACCAGTGCCGCGGACAAGCAGTTCGTATCACTTGAAGACTTCAAAGAGAATGCCGAGCGGGTTTTACGTCTGGAGGTTGCATGAACGATCAGCCACGACCGTCATACACCAGTCTCGCCTGGCTCGAGCGACTCGTCTCGCTGCCCGAGGAGTACCTCGACGAGGTCGGCTTCTATCTGGAGCTGCTCGAGGAGCACGCCGGGCTCACCTCCGGCGAGATGCTGCACCTGGGATGCGGAGCAGGTGCACACGACGTCACCTTCAAGCAGCGCTTCCGCATCACCGGCGTCGACATCGCGCAGGAGATGCTCGATATCGCACGCGAACGCAACCCTGAGGCCACGTACCTGCTCGGCGATATGCGCGACTTAGCGCTGGGCAGGACCTTCGATGTCGTGGCGATCCCCGACTCGATCGACTACATGGCCACGCCGGCCGACCTCGCCCGCGCACTCGCGACCGCCCGCGCGCACCTGACACCCGGCGGCGTCTTGCTGATCACCGCGAAGGTCGCCGAGGAGTTCCGCGACAACAACTTCGTGTACACGGGCGCCAAGGACGACGTCGCGGTCACCATCTTCGAGAACAACCACGTACTCCGAGACACCCCCGACGCCTACGAGGCCACCATCGTGTACCTCATCCGCCGAGGAGACCAGCTCGAGACGCACGTTGACGTGCAGCGACTGGGCATCTTCTCGGAGGCGAAGTGGCTCGCACTCTTCGAGCAGGCTGGCTTCAGCGTGCAGCACTTCCCGCTGCTGGGTATCTACGAGCCGTTCATTCTGGGCGAGGGCGAGTATCCGATGCGAGTGTATATCGCGCGGGCCGGGGAGGCTTCGGTTGGGTGACCACTGGCGGGTGGCAGAGTTAGAGGTCGTCCTCTCGACAGGGTGGAAGGTCTCCATCGCGCTCGCCAAGTCGATCCTGATCTCCGCGGACATCGAACATGCAGTCCACAACGAGGCCGTCCAGGATATGTTCGGCATTGGCGCGTTGCCAAAGGACCTGAATCTCGTCACTGGACCGGTGCAGATCCTGGTCCGCAGCGAGGACGCCGCTGACGCGCGCGCCTTGCTTTCGGGACTCGAATCCCACGAAAGCTCCGAAATTCAGTCTTTGCCCGCAGACGATCGGCCCGAGGACTCCGAGGGCGGCGCTTTCTATCGGCTGGTACCAGTCGTGACCAGGATCGTGATCGTGGTGTGGCTCATCTATTACGGGTTTGCATTCGCCAGCTCGATCATAGGTCTGCTGCTGTTCTGACAGCGTGACCGCGTGCGGCCTCAAGCAGGACTGAGTCCCAGCAGCAGCCTGACCACAGCGTGCGCCTGATGCGCCGCTGCCACCGTGACCCGCGAGGACATCAGCGGGTGGCCGAGGCGGACATCGGCGGTGTGATCGCCGATCAGCCAGCAGTTCTCGGCGAGCTGTTCGGTCACGATGCAATTCGCCGAAGCACAACCGGCAAGTCCTGATGCGGCCACGAGCGGGATGTCGGATAGGCGCTTGGACCACTCGTTGATGATGAGCGCCTTGGTCTCGGCGCCGTCGACGGCTTCGACGATCACGTCGGGCCTGCCTAGGAGCTGCTCGAAGTTCTCGGCGGTCAGGACCTCAGGGATGAGCGTCAGCGACACGCGGGGGTCGATGCGGCGCAGGGTGACCGCGAGCGCTTCGACCTTGAGATCGCCCAGCTGGTCGCGGAAGAAGAGCTGGCGGTTGAGGTTGGACTCCTCGATCCGGTCGAAGTCGATGATTGTCATCTCGAGCACGCCCGAGCGCAGCAGCATCGAGGCGATGTTGCTGCCAAGCCCTCCGGCGCCGATGATCGCCACCCGCGAGGCGGCGAGACGCGCGCGTACGGCCGCGTCGTCGGGTATGGGCTCGGGCGCGGGCACCACCGCTAGCCGCCCGCCACCGGCGGGAAGATAGCGAGGCGCTGGCCGCCGAGAAGGACGGCGTCCTCCTCGGCGTGTTTGCCATCGACGAAGATGATGCGGGGCTGATCGGGCAGCCCCAGCATCGTTATCACTTGTGCGATTGTGGTCCCATCGGCGAGTTCGTAGGTGCGCGTGCGTCCACCCGGAACCTCGGGCAGATGCAGCTCCGAAAGCGACGCGAACAGCGCGATATCCACCTTCATCTCGCGAGACCTTTCACCGCAGCCGGGCTATGCGATTCCCATGGACTTCGCCGTCTCGGGCACGAAATCGTAGAGCGAGTCGATCTCCGCGTCCGTGACCTGGAAGACGATGTTGTGCGGCGGCAGCTTGTCGGTGTGGAAGAACTCCGGCAGACGGTCGTCGGCAGGGGCGAATCCGGCGCGCTCGTTGAAGATGCGCTCGAGGGCGAGCGTCTCCTTGCCGAGCTGCATGAGCTCGTCGACGCCCCATGTCTCGCCCGTGTGCGCCTGGGTCATCTCGTGGATCGCGGTGAAGGCCTCGGGGATATCGAGGACCGGGAACGCCACGAAGAT
The DNA here is from genome assembly GCA_023488435.1 of Actinomycetota bacterium. NCBI lineage: Bacteria > Bacillati > Actinomycetota > Actinomycetota bacterium. The sequence continues at coordinate 6,323 of JAMDCK010000003.1, read as the reverse complement.
GCAAAGCCCCAGCGAGTCGAGCATCGCCGTTGCAATCTGCAGGTTGCGCGAAAGCTCGACCTGGCCTTCGGGCTTCAAGGGATCGACGTCGCCGCCGACCTTCAGGATGTTCGTCGCCACCGCGTATCCGGCGGTGTGGTCGGCGCCCATCGTCGAGGTCGCGTACGTCACGCCGATGCCCATGACAGTGCGCGGGTCGTACGCGGGCAGCGCCTGGCCCTTGACCACGGGAATCCGCTTGGCCCCGAACGCCTTGCCCGTCGCCTCGGCGCCATCGCCGATCACGCGTGTGGGCGAGCCGGGCTCGAAGATGCTGCGCAGCGCCTTGATCGCGCCTTCCGAATCGCCGAAGGCGAGCTGCCCGGAGTCCATGTAGACCGCCATGGTCGCGCCGGTCTCGATCGTGTCGATACCGAAGTCGCCACAGATGCGGTCGAGCTCGGCGATCGCATCGAGGTCGTCGATCCCACAGTCAGCGCCGAAGGACCACACGGTCTCGTACTCCGGCCCCTTGGTCTTGTAGTTGCCAGCCTTGTCGACCCAGTAACGCGAGCACTGGATCACGCAACCGGTGTGGCAGCCGTGCTTGACGTCACCGCCGCGTTCGAGCGTGATCTCACGCTGACGCTCGCCGGAGGTCGCCTCGGCGCCCTCGAACGAACCTGTCGAGAAGTTGCGCGTGGGCAGGCCGCCTGCCTCGGAAAGTATGTTGGTGAGCACGTTGGTACCGTACGTCGGTAGCCCCTGGCCGGAGACCGGGTGCTCCCGCAGCGCATTAGCGAAGCGGCGCATCGCGGCGTTGAAAGCCTCTTTGTCCGCGTGCGGATTGTTGGCGAGACCCTTGTCGGAGATCACGATCGCCTTGAGGCCCTTGCTGCCCATGACCGCGCCCAGACCGCCGCGGCCGGCGAACCGGTTGGGTAGACCCTTCATGTCGGAGAACGCGATGCCCGCGCTCTTCATGCCAGCTTCGCCGGCGGGGCCGTTGGTGATCGTCGAGTAGCGGTCATCTGCGGGGCGTAGCGGTTTGATGGCGTCGGTGGTGGCGTAGTTGTCGAGACCCTTCCACTCGTCAACGCGGCTGAGTGCAGCCGAGCCGTCGGCGTCGATCGTGAGCATGTAGAGCGCGGATGGGTCGGCGGGCTTGCCCGTGATCACCAGCGCCGAGATGCCGATGCGGCCCATCGCATGCGCGGCTTGGCCGCCGGAGTTCGATTCCTTGATGCCGCCCGTGAGCGGGCTTTTCGCTCCGACCGACATGCGCCCGCCGTTGGGCGCGGTCGTCCCCCCGAGAACGCCCGGCGCGAAGACGAGCACGTTGTCGGGACCGAGCGGATCGGCGGTGGGAGGTACCTCTTTGAAGACGATCGCCGAGGTCAGAGCCCGGCCCCCGTAACGCGCCCACTGTTCGGGTAGCGCCTCCGTGGTGATGGATAGATCAGACATGTTCACGCGAAGAACTTTCTGCATTCCAACCTCCTTTAGGAAACACGCTCGAGTCGAGCGACAACAACGGCGTCCAAGGCAACATGATTCGCCTACGCATATATTCCCAAAGCGACTGCATAGTATCAAGAATCGCGCGATTTACCCGCAGAATACAGTCCGAGCGTGAAGCGGTGCGGACCCGGCGTGCCGACAGGGACGAACGCGACCCGGTCACCCGGCAGCACAGTGTGATCCAGGCCGTACACGGTGTGGTTCACGAATACGCCCTCGATAAGGTCGGTGTCGAGCCCGAGCGAGTTCGCGATCTGCAGGGCCGTAATGCCCGAGGCCCCGACATCCAGGGCCAGCGTCGTGAGCCCATCATGTTGGATGGCCTGCTCCCGCAAGATACCGAACAGTCGCACTGTGACAGGGTCTGAAGTCGCCATCCTGGGATTAACCTTTCGAAAGCGTTTTCGGCCGATGATTGCTATAATATCAGCCAGTGATGGTGCGGACATACGCACCGGGGGTGATTGGTGGAACTCGATGAGTGACCGGAGCACGGCAAACGAGGATAGGCGGTCGAAGAGCAACCTGCTGTTCGGGCTATTGTTCTTGGTGGTTCTGTTGATCGTCTTTTGGCTTCTCTGGAGCTGGTGGCAGACGCAGGAGCGAGCTGCCGACCGTGTCGCACAAGCCGAGGAGCTGATCGCTGTCCCCGATGTCGTCGGCATCAGGCGCTCGGCAGCGGTCAATCGCCTCAACATCTTAGGATTCCAAGCCGACTATCGATCCGACACCACCGTCGATGCCCGACCCGGTGACGTTGCTGTCCAAGATCCTCCTGCTGGCACGTTGGTCGAGCGCGGCTCGTTAGTGCGCCTGACAATAAGCGCCGCATCGGCAACGGTAGTATCCCCGCTGTTTCCGGAGGAGTTTGGTGACGAGCGGCGTGTTCCCAACGTCATGGGCTGGACCGAGCGGACAGCCATCAACCAACTCGAAACCGCCGGCTTCAGGGTCTCTGTCAGCGAAGGTTACAGCGATAGCTTCTCGCCCGATGCCGTGATGCGCCAGCGTCCGTCCGGTGGCACGACACTCACGGTCGGTTCCACCGTCGCCATCACGATGTCGCTTGGCACCAGACCCGTAGGTAGGATTCCGGCCCCGGACGTCATGGGTCTCACGGAGTCGGCGGCGGTGGCACGGATCCGCGCGGCCGGCCTGCGAGCGGTACCCACTTATCAGCCCGCCGACGATAACAGGATCGGACTCGTCAACGACCAGACACCCTTCGCAGGGGAGCGCATCCGCACGGACGGCACCGTCATCATCGTCGTGGGGGTAGCTAGATAGCTGTTTCGCCCGGGCTCGAGGTGACACGAAAGCCTCGCGTGTGTATAATCAGCATCAAGCATACACACATTGGAGGCTGATATGCGAACCAACATCGTGATCGATGATGCCCTCATGGCTGAAGCGCTAAAGGCCACCGGGCTCAAGACCAAGCGGGAGGCCGTCGAGCTCGGCTTGAAAACGCTGGTCAGGCTCGAGAATCAGGCCGCCATCAAGGCACATCGAGGCAAGCTTGCCTGGGAAGGCGACCTTGATGAGCTGAGGCTCGATCGGTGATCGTAGTCGACTCCAGTGTCTGGATCGATTACTTCAACGGCGTGGTCTGTCCGGAAACAGATACGCTTCATTCACTTCTCGGAATCGAACCTGTGGCCCTGGGAGACGTGATTCTTGCCGAGGTTCTACAAGGTTTTCGCAGCGATGCCGATTACAAAACCGCAAAGCATCTGATGAGCTCATTGATTGTTGTAGAGATGCTCGGTGAAGCCAACGCCATCAAATGTGCCGAGAATTACAGGGCCCTTCGCAAACACGGCATCACCGTACGCAAGACGATCGATGTCTTCATAGCCACATATTGCATCGAGAACAGGTGCCCGTTGCTCTTTCGGGACCAGGACTTCGTGCCCTTTGTTGAACACTTGCAGTTGAGGCCCGTGCGCACAAGCTAGCGCAAGGGCTCCCAGCCCCAGCGCGCCTGCTTTGCCATCGCCCGCGTTCTCGTGTAACCTCTCATGGCCATCCCCCCAATCGAATCCGGAGTACCCATGCGCGCCAACGACGTCCGAAACATCGCGATCATCGCTCATGTCGACCACGGCAAGACGACACTGGTCGACCGCCTTCTGCAGTCCACTCAGGTCTTCCGAGACAACCAGGAAGTCCAGGAGCGAGTCTTGGACTCCAACGACCAGGAGCGCGAGCGCGGGATCACCATCCTCGCGAAAAACATCGCCGTTAGCTGGCGCGACATCAAGATCAACATCATCGACACCCCCGGGCACGCCGACTTCGGCGGCGAGGTCGAGCGCGTCCTCAAGATGGCCGACGGCTGCCTGCTCATCGTTGACGCCTTCGAGGGCCCCATGCCCCAGACGCGCTTCGTGCTGCGGCACGCCCTGCGCCACGGCCTCAAGCCCATGGTCGTCGTCAACAAGATCGACCGCCCAGGCTCGCGCCCGCACGAGGTCATCGGCGATGTCTTCGATCTCATGGTCGAACTCGGCGCGGATGATGCCCAGCTCGACTTCCCGATCATCTACACGAGCGCGGTCAACGGCTACGCGCGGCACGAGCCCGACGACGGCAACGCCGACATGGCCCCGCTGCTCGACGCGATCCTCGAGCACATCCCCGCACCCGACGTGGACCAGGAAGGCGCGGTCGCGATGCAGGTATGCACGATCGACTACTCGGATTACGTGGGCCGGATCGCGATCGGCCGCGTGTTCTCGGGCACATTGCGCTTGGGCGACCGCATCCTGATCATCAAGAACGACGGCACGCGCTACCAGGCATCGGTCAAGCAGCTTTTCACCTTCGAGGCCCTGGGACGGGCGGAAGCCGCCAGCGTGCACGCGGGCGACATCTGCGCTGTGGTCGGCGTCGAAGACGTCGAGATCGGCGATATGTTCACCTGCCGAAACAACCCGGTCACGCTCGACCCGATCCACATCGAGGAGCCGACCATGGCCGTCGTATTCGCAGCGAACACCAGCCCGCTGGTGGGCCGCGAGGGCGACATCGTGGGCGCTCGGCAGATCAAGGAGAGGCTCTTCAAGGAGGCCGAGTCCAACATCTCGATGCGGATCGCCGAGACACCCGAGCGCGACGGCGTCGAAGTCGCCGGCCGAGGCGTGCTGCACCTGTCGGTGCTCATGGAGACGATGCGCCGCGAAGGCTACGAGTTCCAGGTCGGCCGCCCGCGCGTGATCCTCAAGAAGGAAGGCGGCGTCACGCTCGAGCCGATCGAGCAGGCGGTCGTCGACGTGCCGTCGGCGTATGCGGGTAAGGTCATCGAGATCTTCGGATCGGCTGGCGGCGAGATGATCGACATGATCCAGCGCGACGAGCAGGTCCACCTCGAATTCCGCATCCCCAGCCGCGGCGTCATGGGGCTGCGCACGCGCATCCTCAACGGAACGCGCGGCGAGGCCGTGTTCTTCCACCGCTTCCACGAGTACGGGCCGTACCGCGGCGAGCTGGGCGGGCGCAACGCCGGTTCGCTCATCGCGATGACCACCGAGAAGGCCGTCGCGTACGCGCTCGACGCGCTGCAGACGCGCGGGAAGCTCTTCGTGTCGCCGGGCGACATGTGCTACGAGGGCATGATCGTTGGCGAGCACTCGAAAGACAACGACCTCGTGGTCAACGTGGCCAAGGCCAAGCAGCTCACCAACATCCGCGCCGCCGGTGCCGACAAGGGCATCCAGCTCGCGCCGCCGGTCACGTTCACGCTGGAAGAGGCGCTCGAGTACATCGAGGACGACGAGCTCGTGGAGGTCACCCCCCAAAGCATCCGGCTACGCAAGCGGCTGCTGGGCGAAAAGGACCGCAAGCGCGCAGGCCGCACGCCTTAGGCCACCCATTAGTCCTTTGCCAGGGATCTCCGTCTGTGGCCGCATACTACGAGCACAGTCTGCCAGTCAGCCATAGCCAGCGCCTCTCTCCTAGCGCCTGTGGCTCCAGTAGAATGGCCGACGGCGGTCGTGGGCTACGGCCAGCACGCAAATTACGCTGTCGACGACAGAGAACATCACTGAATATGGGAATCGTTCCACCCTCATTTTGCGGACCCGCCCTCGTATCGCAACAGCCGACTCAGGATATTGCTGAACATGCTCGACCGCATGCTGCACGGCCGAGACGAACCCCTCACCTAAGGAGATACGCTCCATAGCGTAGAACGCAACGGCCTCGTCGAACTCAGCTTGGGCGTCCTCGTGGAAACTGACGTCTGGACTCAACGCAGGCGAGCACGTGCGGCTGAGAAGACCTCGTCAGCCGGAATGAGGCGAGCCGTGCCGGCGTCGAGCTCAGCATCACGACGCATGGCCTCTTCAATCCACAACTGTTCGAGCTCAGCCTCACTAAGCTCATCGAGGCTGACAATCAGATCAGATGCAAGTTGCGCTCGCTCGCTGGGACCTAAACGGAGAGCCTCAGTCTTGATTTCGTCGATAGTCATGGTGACTCACCTCATCTTCGTACAACTACTCATCAATCCTACACCGCGGCAGCGAGTGGAGCCAAGGGAAAATGCCATCCCTGGTCAGGACGAGGAACCTCGCATGGTGTTGGTCGCCGTCCGTTGGGGCATCGCCTCGATGACAGTGGCCAGGTAGTCCTTCACTGTGAGAACTCCTCTCTCTCGATGCGCGCAAGCTCGGCGATGTTGGCAGCGAAGCGGGTCACCTTGCGACTCGCGAATCGCTCCGCGTACCGCAGCAGCCTAGCCTCATCGATCATGTCAAGGTGCTGCAGCCGTAGTTCGCGCGCAAACCCAGGTGCGTCGGACCCGCTCCTCAGATACGCCA
>JAMDCK010000002.1 GCA_023488435.1 Actinomycetota bacterium | reverse complement strand
AGTTCTTCCATCACTAGCGGAATGGGAGAGGACCACAGTTCCTAAAAGGAGGTCTTCTCATCATGAAAATGACACGCATTCTTGTTCTGCTAAGTGCTTTGGCCGCCGCTCTTTATGCCGGCGGAGCCCATTTCAGGGTCTAGGGGGCTTTGATCAAGATACGCTTTCGTGGCTGAACGGCACAGTTTTCGAAATAGGAGTGGATGCATGAGGATACGCATCTACTCCTATTTCACTTTCTTTGTTGCAGCGGTGTTGTTGGTCACGCAATGGTCAGTTCATTACGTCGACTACTGGATGGTGGGGATTTTTGTGATTCTCACTCAGGCAGCAGAGCGGTTTTCGCATCCACTTCGAGGAGGGGGTACGGTTTCTCTTGCCTTTCCGGTTGGCTTAGCAGCTCTGCTGAGCGGCGGGACGACTTCGGCGATGATTGTGGCGGCTGCCTCAGCCGTCACCTATGAAGATATCGTAGCGCGCAAACCAGTACATGCCATCGTTTTCAATATATCTCAACTAGTCATATCCGCAAATCTGGCATCAAACCTGTACGTCGCGATTGGGGGACATCCGCTGTCTGCGTCAGGGCAAGCGGGTCCAGGCGGATTGATATGGTTGCTGTTCGCTTCTTTGGCTGCCACGACCTATATTGCAATCAACATAGCATTGACTGCAATCTATTTTTCGATGCTTCGGGGGGCATCACTCCGCTCGCAGCTGGCTGGTTTCGGTAGATACGCGAAAGGTCTGCCCCTCCCTACAATGCTCGGCATTGTGATTGCGCAGCTTGTTGCAATCGCGGGGTTGCCCTACCTGCTGCTCCTACTGGCTCCGTTTTTGATTGCGCGTCAGACCTTCATGATCTATGAGCGACAGCAGCACACGTATATGGACACGGTCCGATCTCTTGTTGCTGCACTTGAGGCCACGGATCCATACACGAGTGGCCACACTCAGAGAGTCGCCACTTATGCGCGAGCCCTAGGGGAGAGGATGGGTTTGAGCGAAGTTGAGCTGAGGCGTGTCGAGTGGGCGGCATTGCTGCACGACATCGGTAAGATCGCGCTCAAGAACGAGACTCTCTGCAAGCCGAGCACTTTGACCGACGACGAGTATTCAGAAGTTAAGAAGCACCCCCAAGTCGCCGCTGCAATTTTTGGGGAAGTCGACTTCTTGGCTGACATCACTCCGCTTGTGGCTTCCCACCACGAGCGCATTGATGGTAAGGGGTACCCGCTGGGACTGGTCGGGGAAGAGATCCCTCTGGCTGCACGCATTATCACTGTCGCCGATGCCTTTGATGCGATGACCTCTTGCAGACCCTATAGAACGACGACTTCGGTGGACGATGCTGTGCTTGAGCTGCAAAAGGCCACCGATGGACACCTTGATCCACACTGCGTAAAACATTTCATAGGTGTACTGAATGAAGGCATCATCAGCCCATACCAGTTGAAGGTGGATGGTGAGTCCAATGCTTAGCGTCAGGTTGGTCAGTTCTGGTGTGGCGCTGACCGCATTGTATTTTCTCTTGGTTGGCGGAAGCGCAATCGACTCCCGATGGCTTCTGATTCTCGCCCTTACGCTCGGTGTCTTCTTGTGCAATGCCCTCCCACTGTCACTGCCTCGAGGTAGTAAGGTTCGGATAGATGTCGGTGTTGTAGTCGCAGTGATCGCACTCCTATCCTCAGAAACTGCCGTGCTGGTGGTCTCCCTCGGCACGGGTGCAGCAATGGCCGTATCGTCTTTAGCTAACCAGCCTCGCGCTCCGCTAGTGGATCTTGGACGCCGGATCATGGCGACCCATATCGTAGCCATCCTATATGCACAGTTAAGCACCCGATTCGAAATATTCGACTCCAGCCTTGAGTTGCTCGTACTGGGCACTCTGTGCGGAGTCCTATACTCCCTGCTGGACCTGTTTGGCTATCTCTTGGTCGAAGGCAACTCCGATCTGCCTTTGTTGACAGACGCTTTCGGCGGAATACTCAGGCTTCTTGGCCTCCAATACTTGGCCCAGATGAGCGTAGGTATCGTCATGGCTATCACTTATGAAGGGCTGGGCGCCATCGCTATATTCATTGTGGTGGTTTTGCTTCTGTTGATGCAGCACAGCTTCAGTTTGCACCTTGGTCTGCGCAGAGCGTATCTTTCTACGGTCTCCGCTTTGGCACGCGTTTCTGAACTGCGCTTTGACGATCGACAAGGACATGCCGACAATGTTGCTCGGCTTTCGGTATTGATCGGTCGCAGGCTCGGATTCAAGGGGGACGACATAGAGCGGCTTTCCCTTGCGGCGTTGCTGCATGACATAGGAAGCCTGGGGCTTGGGCCGGACTGCGTGAACGGCGGTAAGGAGCAGCGCGACGTCGTGGCTTCGCGCGGGGCAGAGATCATGTCGACGGTGGAGATGCTTTCTGATGTTGCTCCAATCATTCGACTGCAGGGAGAAAAGGCGGAACTGTCGCTGGCTCTCGAAGCGAATGACCTCGTGATGGCTCAGATAATAGGGGTTGCATCAAAGTATGATGACCTGTCCCGGCAGGGGCTTGCCCCACCCAAGCGCCTCCAGCTGATAAAAGAAGGGGCGGGGACATCGTATCCTTCGAGGATTGTCCGTGCGCTTGAGCGGGTCCTTAGGGAGAGAAGGTACAGATGATTCTGTTAGTAGGCCCCCTGCTGGGCATTGTGGCTGGTCTGTTGTCTGGGGGAAGGCTCTCGGCTCTAGGTGATCATCGCATACGGGGAGCCGATCTATTCATTGGGCTCTTCGCGGTCCAGCTGCTGGGAACGGCCCTGCCCTGGGGTCTGTCTGAGGCAGTCATGTTGTATGGCTTTTGGTCAATCCCGGTGCTGGGGTGCTTGGCGGTGGCGCTCTGGAACTTCCGCGAGCCCGGGTTTGCCCTAATCGCTCTAGGCTTCGCTGCTAACCTGTTTGTCGTAACAGCTAACGCTGGAATGCCGGTACTGTCCCTCAATGCCGAGTTGATTGGCGGAACAGCCCAGCTCGTGGATCAGGCTGTCGCAGGATCATGGCTGCATGTTTCTGCGCATCCCGATACAGTCCTGCTTTGGCTCAGCGACGTCATACCTGTTCCCGGGCCCGGGGCCATAAGGGGGATGGTAAGCGTTGGGGATGTGTTTCTTTCCATGGGGCTTGGGTTATACATTCTTCGCTCAATGCATGTTGGTGATTCAAAGTAGAGCAGTTGTTTAGAATTTGTTATGATGGATGTTCTACGATGCATGGTGGGGGAGGGTCGCGATTCAAGGGCGGTGGTCATGCATAACATGAAGTATGTCATTCCGGTTTTCAGTGGGACGATTGTGCGCGAGAGACTCATCGACCCACTCGTCAGGGCAAACGATTCAACTCTAGTGATAGCCGCCCCGAGCGGCTATGGCAAGAGTGTGCTTGCCTCTCAGTTGGCTTCTGAGTTCAGGGCACCCACCGTATGGATGGATTGCGCGACCCTCGATTGGAGCAGAGAGCGGTTCTATTCAGCACTATCGCAACTTGTTGAGCCGACTAGCCTTTCGGCACAGACAAGCGAACCCCTGACCAAACCTTTGAGCGCCGTAGATATGGCTGACCGAGCCCTTGTTGCTCTAGCCGCCATCAGTGGAGACTGCGGAGTCACTATGGTTTTGGATGACGTTCCCAAGGACGCGGATTTTGGCGTTATCCAGGAGTTGATTGATTTTTTGGGACCTTTGAGCGGGTGCCGCGTGATCGTGACCACGCGATGGGAGTCGCCTGACATTCCGAGCAACCTTCGCAGTGCGACCATGCTCTTTGCCGAGAATCTTTCAATGAGTGACCTCGAGTGCCTTCAAATCCTAAAACGGTACCTCGCTGTGGAGCCTGACCCGGACATGGTTGCCGGACTACTGGGTATGTCAGGTGGCAGAGCTGCAACACTCTGTGTTCTTGCCAGGCACATCGCTTTGGGGACGATCGAGATGTCCCCCGACGGAGCAGTTTCGGGCTCGACTCCTCTTGACCTCACGGTTTATTTGACTGAACTTTGCGACAAGCAGTTGGATGATAGGATGAAGAGGTTGCTATTTTGCTGCGCTCTTCTTAGATCCGGAACTGACATCGATATCGAGAAGGTCCTTGGGAAACTTTCACCAGCCGACATGGTTATGCTGGCAAGATTGATACCGCTGCTGGCCGTTGACGAGGATGCTGGACGATTGCGATTCAGAATTCACGATATCGCCGCTGACGTCTATGAGGATACGCTTTTCGCAACCGGACGCCCCATGAGACTTGATGCTGATGACTTGTTGGCACAAGTACTTGAGTCACTGAGTGAGTCGGGTCGATACGACTCTCTTTTCACATTGGCTCTACGGAGAGCCCCCAGTCAGACGCTATTTGATTGGACCGAGCGTTCGGGGCGAATACTGCTTGATCTGGGCAGCTATGGACTCATGGGTCAGGTCTTTGACCGACTTGGCGCCAAGTGGATTGCTCGGAGCCCACGGATACTCTATTTGAACGCAAGACTGCTGGGCGATCAATTGAAGTACCAAGAGGCGCTGACGATGGCTTCGTCGGCACATGAGCTTGCATTGGTCGAAGACGATGAAGCGGTTGCAATTGAAGCCCTGCTATTGAAGTCTCATCTCCAGTTCGATTTAGCGATGATGGGCGATGCAATACAGCCACTAAGGATGGCCCTCGAAGGTAGGTTATCACCTGACACCCGAGCTTTGGCGTTGATACATTTGGGCTGCTGCTTGCAGTGGATGGGATCTTTCGAAGAGGCCACGACATGCATTGAGGCTGCAGCAGAGCTTGTCGAGAGAGAGGCCCTCAAGCCGGAAGTTGTGGCCAGAGTGATGCACTGCTGGTGTGCAATCCAAGTGTTGCATAGGGGGAATTTTGCAGAAGCACACGAGGCATACAAGAAGATTAGTACTGAGAATATTCCATTCAGTCAGCAGATGTTGATGAAGGGCAACTTAGCAGTTTTCAACCTTGAGAAAGCGCGGTTGCAGTACGCACTCGAACTAATTGAACCCCTAATTGAGAGATCTCGAGCTAGGGGGCTTGTAACTTTGAAGCACTGGATGGTTAATACCTCCGCATTGGCCAACATTGGATTAGGCAGGTACGAGGAAGGCAGCTTGCTTCTTGAGGAATCCTACGCTGGCTTCTCGACTCAGGGTTACGACTTTGAGGCGGCACGCAGCTGTATGGATCGATCAGTCTGGCTGCGATCCACTGGAGATTACCATGCGGCACTCGCAATGTCTGAGAAGGCATTCGAGCATCTGGACTCATGTTCTTGCATTTGGCTGGAATGGATGTTGAAGCTGGACCGCGCGGCCAACCTCCTTGCGTTGGGAGAAGTCGGAACAGCTAGGGAGCTAGCTGGCGAAGTGAGCGAAACGACCGCAAAGGAAGGGGCGGCCCAACACGCCCTGATCGCCGCAATGATTCTTGCGGATATCGATCGAAGGGACGGCCGCCTCGATGATGCGGTCGAACGACTGAGCCATCATGTCGACCATATCCTTACCGAGAGCTCCAATTGGTGGACCGGCATGTACATTCGATCCTTCCCGCACTTGTTGGGGCTCATTGCCGAGAACATTGATCCGGAACGCTTGTCCATCTATCTGCTGCGAATGGTCTTACCGCAGGACGCAGATAGAGTCCTCGATGCAGCCCGCGAGGTCATGAGTTGCGACGATGCGTGGGAGCGGCTGGCAATTCGTATCACAGATGAGGCTGATTCGCTCCACCATGACAGCGAGGATTCGGACTCCACACCCAGGTGTCGCGTCAAGATGTTCGGAGGGCTGGAAGTACGGGTGGGAAATCGGGTCATTCGCGAGAAGGATTGGAAGAAACGCAAGGCACGCTTGTTATTCATGATGCTGATTGTCAGACAAGGAAAAGACGTCCCGGCGGATGTGATTCATGACTGTCTTTGGCCTGACAAGACTACCGACAAGGCGCGCAACAATCTGTACGTCATCTGGAGTGCCATGAAGGCTGCACTTATGTATCGACCAACCCGCGCCAAGCGCTTGCCATACGTCGAGAATGTTGGCGGGTTGTGTCGGATGGTCGTCGGTACGGTCGATTTGGATATCGCCGAGTTCGGACACCTGACGACGAGGGCGGCCGAAGCTGAACGCAGTGGCGATGTCGAAGCGGCAATAGAGCATTATGTGTGCTTGGACGAGATCTACGCTGGAGACCTTCTCCCCGGAGATCTTTACGAGGACTGGTTTGCGGAAGAGAGAGACCGGTATCGAATCGCATTCGGTGATGCGATGCTAAGAGCAACTAAGCTTGCGATGGATGCAGGGAAGACTAGCGAGGCACTCAAGTTCGCCTGGAGTGGTGTTTCGGCAGATAGTGGGCGAGAGGACCTTTGCCAGAGCCTCATGAGGTGCCTGATCGCGACCGGCCAGCGGACCATAGCAATAGAGGTATATATGAAGTGCAGGGAAAAGCTGATTGAAGACTTCGGATTGGATCCTTCAGCGGAGACGGTTGCCCTATACAAGCAGATTCTTTCAATGGAAGAACCTGACTGTATAGATTCTGTATAGACCCACTGTGTAATGTTGATTTTGACCTAGCGGTAGCTAGGTTGCGCCGAGCTGGTTTGTCGGGTTCCCTCTTTAGGGCGACCTAGGTGCTGTATCGAGTTCGTTGAGGTGTGGAGCCGGGAGAGCTCCTGAGGGGCATCGAACCGAGCTTGTAGCACTGAAACAGATGAACCCGAGGTGCTAGCGGAGCATGGGCGGTCGACGGGGAGCTGTCGGCCACCCACTGCTCCGAATCCCACGCGCATGCAAGGCACACTTGTTGCATCTAGTCGCAACCGAGCGACATCACCCTGATTGCCCTGTGGTAGAATCGGTGTCGCTTTTCGGGCAGAGTAAGTCAATTGGAGATTCAGAGAAGGCAGCGTACAGAACATGGTAAATTTCCTCGCGAAGCTCCTCACACTCGGTGAGGGCAAGCAGTTGCGCGAGTTTGAATCCCTTGTCACGGTCGTCAATTCCCTGGAGGGGGACGTCCAGAAGCTATCGGATGAAGACTTGCGAGCGAAGACTGCTGATTTCAGACAGCGACACGCGAACGGCGAGCCGCTAGAAGACCTGATGCCTGAAGTGTTTGCGACGTGCCGAGAGGCGTCTGTCCGCTCCCTCGGAATGCGTCATTTTGATGTTCAGCTCATCGGTGGAATGGTTCTCAACAGAGGCATGATCGCCGAGATGAAGACCGGTGAGGGTAAGACCCTTGTTGCTACTCTGCCGGTATATCTGAACGCAATCCCCGACAAAGGCGTCCATGTGGTCACAGTCAATGACTATCTCGCCAGGCGCGACAGCGAGTGGATGGGCCAGGTCTATCGCTTCCTAGGGCTTGAAGTGGGCCTGATCCAGTCACAGATGGATCCAGCTCGACGCGGGCCCGCTTACCAGGCGGACGTCACCTACGGAACCAATGCTGAGTTCGGATTCGATTATTTGCGCGACAACATGGTTGTTATTCCCGGCAACAGAGTCCAAAGAGGCCACGGTTTCGCAATCGTCGACGAGGTGGACTCGATCCTCATCGATGAAGCGCGCACCCCGTTGATCATCTCGGGGGCGGGCACTAAGTCGGCGGACACGTATAAGGCTTTCGCCAAGATAGCGCCGCGGCTGCGTCAGGGTGAGGACTTCGAGCTTGATGAGGCCAAGCGCACCGTAGCCCCCATCGACTCCGGGGTAGAGAAGGTCGAAGAGTGGCTCGGCATTGAAGATCTGTATTCCGATCCGAGCGGGAAGATGGTGAACCATCTTCAGCAGGCGCTCAAGGCACAATACATGTTCAAGAAAGATGTCGACTATGTGGTCAAGGACGGCGAAGTCATAATCGTCGACGGGTTCACCGGTCGCCTCATGTATGGCCGCAGGTACTCGGATGGCCTGCACCAAGCGATCGAAGCCAAGGAGAAGCAGCACGTCCGAGAAGAGAACCAGACGCTGGCCACCATCACCCTGCAGAACTACTTCCGCATGTATGAGAAGCTGGCGGGCATGACCGGAACGGCAGTCACTGAGGACGCTGAGTTTCGCGCAATCTACAATCTGCCCGTCATGGCAATTCCGACACACCGCGATATGGTCCGGGAGGATCGACAGGATCTGATCTACCGAAACACCGAAGCCAAGTTCAATGCGGTCGTTGAAGAGATCGCGGCTCGCCATGCGATTGGCCAGCCGACACTTGTCGGCACAATCTCCATCGAGAACTCCGAGATGCTCGGGCGCATGCTCAACAAGCGAGGAGTCAAGCACAACGTGCTCAACGCGAAGTTCCACGAGCAGGAAGCAGCGATCATCGCCCAGGCCGGGCGTCTCGGCTCTGTGACTATAGCTACGAACATGGCTGGTCGAGGGACCGACATCATCCTCGGTGGGAATCCAGAATTCCTAGTAGACGATCTGTTGCGCGAACAGGGCGTCAAGCCAGAAGAGGCGGATGAAGGGCGTCGTTCGGACGCGCTCCGGCAGGCCAAAGCCATCTGCGATGCGGAGCATCTCAAGGTGATCGAGGCCGGCGGACTGGCGGTTCTCGGCACGGAGCGTCACGAATCACGTCGAATCGACAACCAGCTGCGCGGTCGATCGGGACGACAGCTTCCGCATGTATGAGAAGCTGGCGGGCATGACCGGAACGGCAGTCACTGAGGACGCTGAGTTTCGCGCAATCTACAATCTGCCCGTCATGGCAATTCCGACACACCGCGATATGGTCCGGGAGGATCGACAGGATCTGATCTACCGAAACACCGAAGCCAAGTTCAATGCGGTCGTTGAAGAGATCGCGGCTCGCCATGCGATTGGCCAGCCGACACTTGTCGGCACAATCTCCATCGAGAACTCCGAGATGCTCGGGCGCATGCTCAACAAGCGAGGAGTCAAGCACAACGTGCTCAACGCGAAGTTCCACGAGCAGGAAGCAGCGATCATCGCCCAGGCCGGGCGTCTCGGCTCTGTGACTATAGCTACGAACATGGCTGGTCGAGGGACCGACATCATCCTCGGTGGGAATCCAGAATTCCTAGTAGACGATCTGTTGCGCGAACAGGGCGTCAAGCCAGAAGAGGCGGATGAAGGGCGTCGTTCGGACGCGCTCCGGCAGGCCAAAGCCATCTGCGATGCGGAGCATCTCAAGGTGATCGAGGCCGGCGGACTGGCGGTTCTCGGCACGGAGCGTCACGAATCACGTCGAATCGACAACCAGCTGCGCGGTCGATCGGGACGACAGGGAGACCCTGGGCTCTCACAGTTCTTCCTATCGCTCGAGGATGATCTCATGAGACTTTTCGGCGGGGATCGGATGGACAAGATCGGCGCCATGATGGCCAAGACGCAGATACCGGACGATATGCCCATCCAAGCGGGGTTGGTCTCCAAAGCCATAGAGGGCGCCCAGCGCCAGGTCGAAGCGATGAACTTCGCTTCCCGTAAACACGTTCTGGAATATGACGATGTCATGAACAAGCAGCGTGAAGTCATCTACGCAGAGCGCAACAGCATACTCGACGGCAAGGACATCCACGATCGCATCGAGTCGATGTTCACAGACATCATCACCCAGGGCACTTTAGCCTACTGTCCGGAGCGGACCTACGCCGAGGATTGGGAGTGGGACGATTTCGCCACATGGTACAGAGGTGTGACCGGACTGTCTGGAGAAGTCGAGAAGCACAAGGGATCGATCTCCAACCCTTACGAGCTCGCCGATGAGCTGGTTCGCGCAGCCCTGGCACGTTTCCTCGAGCGCGAGCAGGAGCTGGGCCCCGAGCAGCTACGAGAGCTGGAGCGCCAAGTGATGCTCCGGGTCATCGACGCTCGCTGGATGGAACATCTGCTGGAGATGGATTACCTCAAGGACGGGATCGGCCTCAGGGCAATGGGTCAGCGCGACCCCCTCAACGAGTACAAAGCGGAGGCGTACGAATCGTTCACCGCTCTGGTCTCCCAGATCCACGAGGATTTCCTGCGCACCATGATGCACATCCAGGTCGCTGTCATCGAGCCCACCGCAGAAGCTCCGATTCGAGATGTCAGCTACAGTGCGCCTTCCGAACAGACGATCTTCAGCGGAGCGGTCCAGGCCGCGGCTGCAGCAGGTCCTGCAGGCCCATCGCCGGAGGCGATTGCGGCGGCGTCGGCGGCGGCTGGCGGCGGCAAGGGCCGACCACAAGTCGTCAAAGACAAGTCAGATCCCTTCGCAGATGTGGGGCGCAACGATCCTTGTCCATGTGGTAGCGGCAAGAAGTATAAGAAGTGCCATGGCGCCAATGGTTAGTGCGCAAGAGGCGATCAGGCGACCGGCTCTATGATTCAGGATAGAACTACAGAGATCGCCGCTTTGCGTCAGCGCGCCGAGGAAATCGCTGGCTATCTTCGGCTGGATGCCAAGCGGGAGCAGGTAGCCGCTTTGGAGGAGGCCACCGCCGCAGCCGACTTCTGGGAAGACCCCTCGGCGGCACAGGCGACGATGGCGAACCTGTCGGCGATCAAGGATGAGATCGACACGTATGAATCGGTCGTCTCGGCGATCGAGGACATGGAAGTTTCCAATGAGCTCGCAGTGGGCGAAGGCGACGAAGAGATGGCTGCGGAGGTCGACGGTGACTTACGCAAGGTCTCAGCACGGCTGGATGAACTTGAGGTCAATACTTGGTTCACCGGCGAGCTAGATTCTCGGGATGCCATCATCACCATCACGCCCGGCCAAGGAGGGCTCGAAGCCCAGGACTGGGCCGAGATGCTGTTCAAGATGTATCTGAAGTACGCGGCCAACAGGCGCTGGAAGGTAGACATCCACGATGCGACCGGCGGCGTTGAAATCGGAATCGACCGTGCGGTGTTCACTGTGCACGGCCACAATGCCTACGGAATGCTCTCCTCGGAGAATGGGGTCCACAGGTTGGTGAGGATCAGCCCGACCGATGAGAAGAAGCGACGCCAGACTACCTTCGCAGGAGTCGAGGTCCTTCCGGTGATCCCGCAGACCGTCGAGATCGACATTCGCGATGAGGACCTTCGGATCGACGTGTATCGCTCAAGCGGACCGGGCGGGCAATCGGTCAACACGACCGACTCGGCCGTCAGGATCACGCACATTCCGACAGGCATCGTAGTGACCTGTCAGAACGAGAAGAGCCAGCTCAAGAACAAGGAGACCGCGATGACGATCCTGCGCTCGCGACTCTTTGAGATCGAGGAGCAGAAGCGCCGCGAAGAGCTCGATCAGCTCCGCGGGGTCAGGCAGGATATCTCGTGGGGCAGCCAGATCCGCAATTACGTTCTCTACCCGTACCAGCTGGTGAAGGATCTTCGCTCAGGAGTCGAGACCGGCAACGTCGAAGCTGTGCTTGGCGGCCAGATCGACGGGTTCGTCATCGGCTACCATCGTTGGAGGGTCGGCTCCGGCAGTGAGACGGCCACTCACGCAGGGGCGCAGTAGCCAAGATGTCCCTACTTGCCGACCTACACACTCATACGATCGCCTCAGGACACGCATATTCGACCGTGACCGAGAACGCCGCCGCAGCTAGACGCGCGGGACTCGAGCTCATAGCCGTGACCGACCACGGCCCGGCTGTTCCCGAGGGCGCGCATCTGTGGCATTTCTGGAACCTCAAGGTCATTCCAAGCGTTCTCGACGACGTCCGCATCATAAAGGGCTGCGAAGCGAACCCATGTCTCGCTTCGGAAAACGGAATCGATCTTCCAGACGAGGTGCTCGAGCAACTCGACTTCGTCGCGGTGGGGCTACACCCGCTTACCGGCTTCGATGAAGGCGACCGGATGAAGAACACCGAGGCTATGCTGCGCGTGATCTCGAATCCCTTCGTCGACATGATCACGCATCCTGGGAACGAGGACGAGTTTCCGCTCGACATCGATGAGATCATCGCCGCTGCAAAGCGTCATCGCGTAATCATCGAGATCAACGACTACTCCTTCACGCCGACCTCTGCCCGCAACGGCTCTTCGGCGCGCGAGCGGGAATTCGCAGAGGCTGCCCACGCGACGGGCACACCCATCGCAGTGGGCTCGGACGCGCACTATCACTTGCGTGTGGGCCGCTTCGATCACGCACTTGGCGTGTTGGAGAGCCTCGGAATACCGCATGCAGCATGCGTGAACCGCGATGCCGAAAGCGTTCTGGAGTTCCTTCTCGGCAAGCGGGCCAGGCCGCGACTTGAGTACGGTGGAGTGTGGGCGACGCCCGAGGGCGGCAACGTTGAGGCCAGCCGATGAGGGCGTTTTCCAAGGTGAATCCAGGGGCCGTGTTGCGTCATCGGCCGGTACGGGATTATGCGTACATGACCGTCGGATTGGCGCTGACCGCTTGGGGATTGGCGGCATTCCTGATCCCGAACAAGCTGGCTGCGGGTGGCGCATCGGGACTTGCCACCGTCATCTTCCACGTTGCGAACGACTACGGTCTTTTGGCCCCTGTCGGCCTTCAGATGCTTGTGATGAACGGCATCTTGCTTTTACTGGCGATTCGCTCGCGCGGTCTGCACTATGCGGCCAAGACGATCTACGGCATCGTCGGGCTTTCAATCATGATCGAGATTGCTATGAGGTTCACCCCGGTTCTAGCCAGTGATGACCTTCTGCTGGCCGCCATATACGGCGGAGCGGTTTGCGGTGTTGGCATGGGAATGGTCTTCAAGGCCGGAGGCAATACCGGCGGCACCGCAATCGTCGCCCAGCTACTGGCACCCAAGTTCAATCTGAGCGTCGGCCAACTCGTGCTTGCGGTCGACGCTGTCGTCGTGGCTATGGCAGCGTTCGTATTCGGGCCGGAGTTCGCGCTTTACGCGGTCGTGTCAATCTTCGTCACTGGGGCGGTCATCGATCTGGTGTTAGAGGGCCTCAAAGTCGAAAAGGCGGCGTTCATCATCTCGGACTCGGCCGATCGTATCGCGGCAGCCGTCACCGAGGAGCTTGGCCGAGGCGCAACGTTCCTCTCGGCGACCGGAGCTTACACGGGCGAGGAGCGTGGCATGCTCTTCGTTGTGGTGACCCGCCGAGAGATCGATGACCTCAAGTCGATCGTGAGCGCGCTCGATCCACATGCGATGATGATAATATCCGATGTCCACGAGACCCTCGGCGAGGGCTTCAAGAAGATGGGTGTGTGATGTTCAAGCGAGGCAACCATAGCGTGACCGAGATACAAGAGATCGCGACCCGCATGCGGGGCGACATCGTAGCGATGATTGCCGAGGCGGGAAGCGGCCATCCTGGTGGCTCGCTATCTGCGGCCGACATCGTCGCGACACTGTACTTCGGCGTGATGAACCATGACCCGGAGCGCCCTGATTGCCCTGAGCGGGACCGGTTCATCCTCTCGAAAGGCCATGCGGGGCCGGTCCTCTATGCAGCGCTGGCCGAGGCCGGGTACTTCGACAGGGAGCACCTTGCCACCCTGCGCAAACTCGGATCGATCCTCCAGGGGCATCCCGACAGCCGGAAGACCCCGGGCGTCGAGGTGTCCACCGGCTCGCTGGGCCAGGGGCTTTCAATCGCCAACGGCATCGCCGCCGCGCTGCGAGCCGACGGGCTCGCCGAGCCCCGGGTCTGGTGTCTTCTCGGCGACGGAGAGCTGCAAGAGGGCCAGGTGTGGGAGGCTGCGATGTTCGCAGCGCATCACCGCCTCGACAACGTCATCGCGATCATCGACCACAACGGGCTGCAGATCGACGGTGCGTGCAGCGACGTCATGGATCTTGGCGAGGTCGCCGAGAAGTTCGCCGCCTTCGGGTGGGAGACCTCCGTCATCGACGGCCACGACGTAGGAGCTCTGGTCAGATCGCTGCAGGAAGCTCGCCAGCCGTCGGACCGACCGAAGGCCATCGTTTGCAGCACTATCAAAGGCAAGGGCGTCTCCTTTATGGAGGGCTGCGCCGACTGGCACGGGAGAGCCACCAACGCCGAGGAAACCACTTGCGCGATGGGTGAACTTGGATGCGACCTCGAGGAAAGGGTGTGATCGGTAGTGGCACGCGCTACTCGTGAGGCATTCGGCGAGACACTAGTCGAGCTGGTCAAGGAAGGATGCGACGTCGTTGCCGTCGAGGCCGATCTCTCGAAGTCGACGACCACAGCGAAATTCGCTGCGGCGTACCCGGAGCGGTTCTACAACGTCGGAATCGCCGAGCAGAACATGATCGGTACGGCGGCCGGTCTCGCTGTCGCGGGCAAAGTCGCGTTCACGGGATCGTTCGCGGTGTTCGCAACAGGCAGGGCCTACGATCAGATCCGCAACACGGTCTGCTACTCGGGCCTCGACGTCAAACTCGCACCCACGCACTCTGGCATCACTGTCGGACCAGACGGCGGCAGCCATCAGATGCTCGAGGACATGGCGCTGATGCGAGCGCTCCCAGGCATGCGTGTACTGGTCCCCGCGGACTACAACGCCGCAGTCGGCGCACTCCGCGCGGCCGCGAACACGCCGGGGCCGTTCTACGTCCGTCTCGGCAGGGTCGGCGTGCCCGACATCTACGGTGCTGACCACAAGTTCGAGGTCGGTCGAGCGTACGTCCTTCGCGAGGGGGCGGATCTCACTTTGGCCGCCTGTGGCGTGATGGTTGCTAAAGCATTGGAGGCGGCAGAGATACTAGCCGCCGAAGGAATATCGGCCGAGGTCGTGGACGTGTCGACGGTAAAGCCACTTGATGCGGAGACGATCATCGCTTCGGCGAGCAAGACGAAGGCGGTGCTGGCCTGCGAGGAGCACAGCGTCATCGGTGGCATGGGCTCGGCTGTGGCTGAGCTGTTGTCGCAGGAGTGTCCAGTGAGAGTCAGACGCATCGGGATTCAAGATGTGTTCGGGACTTCCGGGGAACCCGATGAGCTCATGGAGCATTTCGGACTCGGGACAGGCCACCTTGTCAGTGCGGCAAAAGGGCTGATTGAAGGCGAGCGGGCCAAGATTTGCTAACATGGACAACGTTGTTCCAGAAGTAATGACCATCACCGAGCGGCAAGTCGCACTGCTGTGCGAGACAGATTCGGGAAAGAGAAATCGTTTATGATCAGCTTACAAGGCATAGAGAAGTGCTACGGCGCAGACAGACCGGCGTTGTCCGATGTCAACGTCGAGATAGGCCAGGGAGAGTTCGTTTTCCTGGTGGGCCATTCAGGGTCCGGTAAGTCCACCTTCATCAAGCTGCTTCAGCGGGAGATATACCCCACAAAGGGCACCATCGTTGTGGCCGGTCAGAATCTGGTGAAGCTCAAGAACTGGAAGATCCCTTACTTGCGCCGCAACATCGGCTGCGTCTTTCAGGACTTCAAGCTACTCCCTAACAAGACCGCCTACGAGAACGTCGCTTTCGCTCTGGAGGTCATCGGACGGTCAAAGCACGTCATCCGCACCCAGGTGCCAGAGGTCCTCAGGCTTGTAGGATTGGAAGACAAGCTACAAAGCTATCCAGGGGAGCTATCGGGAGGGGAACAGCAGCGCGTCTCGATCGCGAGGGCGTTCGTCAACAGGCCACCGATCCTCCTTGCCGATGAGCCAACCGGTAACCTCGACCCAGCAACGTCACTCGGAATCATGAGCCTGTTCAACCGGATCAACAAGACCGGTACCACCGTACTGGTTGCGACTCACGACCGCGAGATGGTCGACTCGATGCGCAAGCGGGTCATCGCGCTAGAGGGCGGCCGGGTTATTCGCGATCAATCCAGGGGGGTGTACGGTCATGGCGATTAATGTCGGGTACTTCGTCAAGGAAGCCGTGACTAATTTCCACAGGAACTGGGTGATGAGCCTCGGTGCCGTCATCACCATCTATCTATCTTTGCTCCTTGTTGGCATTTCGCTGGCTGTCGGATCCATCATGGGCGACATAATCCGTGACTTCGAGGAACGGGTCTCGATTCAGGTGTTCATCAAGGATGGAGCCGCGACCGAGGATGTCCAGGCCCTACAAGCTTTCATTAGCGGCCAAGATCTCGTGAAGAGCGTCGGCTACACCTCCAAGGAAGAGGCTGTTGAGAAGTTCCGCGAGCAGTGGGCGGCCAGCCCAGAGATCTTAGAGCAGCTTCCGCACAACCCACTCCCTGCCTCTCTCGACGTTGAGCTGGTCGATACCCGCGAAGTCGCATCAGTGGCAGACACCATCATGGCAAGCGAGCTCTTCCTCGCAGTCGCAGAGCGCCCAGAGGAGCCGGAGCGGTCGGTGTCGTATGGTGCAGGGATGATTGAGAGGCTGTTTGCGTTTACAGGAGTTATGCGCATAGCGTCCACGGTCTTTATCGTCCTGCTTACCGCGGTGAGCTTGATCTTCATCAACAATACAATCAGGCTGGCAATCTATGCACGGCGCAAGGAGATCGGCATCATGCGACTGGTCGGAGCGAGCAACTGGTTCATCAGGACACCATTCCTGCTCGAGGGCGTGCTTCAGTCAATCATCGGAGCCGCGCTCGCTATTGCAACTCTGACTGCCATGAAGTTGCTGCTAGTTCCACAGTTGGGAGACATGCTCCGGTTCCTGCCCATCACCTTCTCCACTGCTGCGATGGTACAACTTTCGCTCATAGTTGTTGTTGCAGGGATCGTGATTGGACTTCTGGGATCCGGACTTGCACTGAGACGATACCTGAAAATTTAGACCTACGTGGTCGCACCCCGCCCAGCTTGATACAAGTGATTGGATGCACCTGATGCGAGTATTCTTTTACGGACTTGCTGTCGTGTTTGGACTCCTCTTCACCGCCGCAGTCTTTGGAGCCGGCGTCATGCTAGGCGGTGCCAAAGACTTCGGCCGCATGATGGACTTCAGCGGCAAGATCACCGCCCCCGTCGGCGATGAGGACTTCATGCGGGCTGTCCGCGAGGTCGATGCCATTCTCGCCCGAGAGGCACTTAGGCCCGCTTCCGAGGAATCCAAGACCATCGGAGCCGTCAAGGGTCTCCTAGAGGGCACCGGTGACGAGTACGCCCTCTACTTCGATGAGCGCCACTTCGGCTTCTTCAACGAGCAGAGCGACGGCGAGTTCTTCGGCATTGGGGTCAACATCGGTCAGCGGGACAGCAGTGTGTACGTGGTGTCCGTGATTGAGGGCACTCCTGCTGAGCGTGTAGGTTTGCGTGCCGACGACATCTTCGTGCAGATCGATGAAGTCAAGCGCGATGAGTGGACCACCGAAGAGGTAGTTCGCAGGGTCCGCGGACCGGAAGGAACTGAAGTCAAAGTGACCGTCTTCAGGCCTTCTGAGAAGAAGAACGTCGAGTTCACCATCGAGCGTGCCAGGATCAACATCCCCAACATCGAGACCGCTCGCGAGGGTGACGTTGGGTATGTGAGACTGATGAGCTTCAACCACAAGTCCGCCGATGAGCTCCGCGACGCGATCAAGAAGCTGCAGTCGGAAGGCGCCAAGGGCATCGTACTCGACCTGCGTGACAACGCCGGCGGCCTATTGCAGTCCTCCATAGATGTCGCATCGCTGTTCATCGCCGAGGGCGATATCGTTTCGATCGAGGGTCGGGCTGGGATCGAGGACGTCTACACTGCTACTGGGCGCAGCTACTTCGACATGCCGCTAGTGGTGCTCATGAATCGCAACTCTGCCTCTGCCAGCGAAGTCCTTGGTGGCGCGCTGCAAGATCACGAGAGGGCTCAGCTGGTGGGCGAGCAGAGCTTCGGCAAGGGTAGCGTGCAGGGCGTGCGCGAGGTTTCCTTCGGCGGTGCGATCAAGTTCACCACGGCTCACTACCTGACGCCTGATGGTCGCGAGATCAACGGAGTCGGACTGACGCCAGATGTCGTCGTGGAGATGGAGCCTGAAGCGCAAGCGGACGAGGCGACCGACGTACAGCGCAAGAGGGCATTCGAGCTGATTCGCGAGCAGTTCTAGCGAGGACCGATCAGTCCTCGTCGTCCTCGTCTTCGCCGATGGTGAACGGCTCCAAGCCGTAAGGCGATTCCTTGAGGAGGCGCGCTGCGGGACCGCTGTTCTCCGACTCGGCGATTGCGTCGCGTCCCGGATTGCCACGCAACTCCAGCGTGGCGCCATCGCGGTACAGGCGCATGACGGCAACGCCGTCCTCGGTGCTGAAATCAAGGAACCTGAAGCTATAGATGTTCAGGAAGATGCACCCGTTGGCGATGATCGTCGCAGCGGATTTATCGATCATGAGCTTGACCAGCGAGGCCTCGCCGGCCTCGATGACGACCCCGTCGACTTCGTAGACGAAATCGGTGGATTCCAGAGTCTCAAGGGCCCTGGCCATATCGTATGGGTGTGTGAGTGTGCCGCTTCCGATGAAACAGGGAGCCAGCGGTCTTGCGTCGTTCAATCAAATCTCCTGCCCGGTCGTTGATCCGTGAGGTACCATTCTACGCCACGCTTGTATAAGATTCTACCATTCACGCGATTCTGGAGGCTTGCCAATGCGGATGAAGAAGCTTTTGTCCAAGGCACAGCGGGGCGGATTGGTCGTTGGGCGCATCTCGGTGAACCGCAAAGGCTACGGGTTCGTTCAGTCGCCCTCGGGCGACATCTAATCGCTGTTCATCGCCGAGGGCGATATCGTTTCGATCGAGGGTCGGGCTGGGATCGAGGACGTCTACACTGCTACTGGGCGCAGCTACTTCGACATGCCGCTAGTGGTGCTCATGAATCGCAACTCTGCCTCTGCCAGCGAAGTCCTTGGTGGCGCGCTGCAAGATCACGAGAGGGCTCAGCTGGTGGGCGAGCAGAGCTTCGGCAAGGGTAGCGTGCAGGGCGTGCGCGAGGTTTCCTTCGGCGGTGCGATCAAGTTCACCACGGCTCACTACCTGACGCCTGATGGTCGCGAGATCAACGGAGTCGGACTGACGCCAGATGTCGTCGTGGAGATGGAGCCTGAAGCGCAAGCGGACGAGGCGACCGACGTACAGCGCAAGAGGGCATTCGAGCTGATTCGCGAGCAGTTCTAGCGAGGACCGATCAGTCCTCGTCGTCCTCGTCTTCGCCGATGGTGAACGGCTCCAAGCCGTAAGGCGATTCCTTGAGGAGGCGCGCTGCGGGACCGCTGTTCTCCGACTCGGCGATTGCGTCGCGTCCCGGATTGCCACGCAACTCCAGCGTGGCGCCATCGCGGTACAGGCGCATGACGGCAACGCCGTCCTCGGTGCTGAAATCAAGGAACCTGAAGCTATAGATGTTCAGGAAGATGCACCCGTTGGCGATGATCGTCGCAGCGGATTTATCGATCATGAGCTTGACCAGCGAGGCCTCGCCGGCCTCGATGACGACCCCGTCGACTTCGTAGACGAAATCGGTGGATTCCAGAGTCTCAAGGGCCCTGGCCATATCGTATGGGTGTGTGAGTGTGCCGCTTCCGATGAAACAGGGAGCCAGCGGTCTTGCGTCGTTCAATCAAATCTCCTGCCCGGTCGTTGATCCGTGAGGTACCATTCTACGCCACGCTTGTATAAGATTCTACCATTCACGCGATTCTGGAGGCTTGCCAATGCGGATGAAGAAGCTTTTGTCCAAGGCACAGCGGGGCGGATTGGTCGTTGGGCGCATCTCGGTGAACCGCAAAGGCTACGGGTTCGTTCAGTCGCCCTCGGGCGACATCTACGTGTCCGGCCGAGACATCAACGGCGCTATGCACGGTGACACCGTTGGAGTGAAGGTAGTTGCCGGAGCAGGGCGTTTCCGCCGAAGGGGGAGCGTGCAGAAGGTACTCGAACGCGCCAACGAGACGATCGTCGGCAGGTTCGAGGGCAGCGGCCGCCACTCGGTGGTCATCCCGACGGATGCCCGCATCCGTACTGAGGTCCTCATCGACCGCAACGCTACTTTAGGCGCGAAAACCGGCGACATCGTGGTCGCTCGGCTGACCGCATACCCCTCGCGCCAGACCTACGCGCAGGGAGTCGTCGAAGAGGTCATCGGCAAAGAAGGAACGCCGGGACTCGAGATCGAGGTCATCATCAGGCAGCACGGCCTGCGGGTCGAGTTCCCGCCTGCGGTGCTCGATCACGCCGAGGCGATCGAACTCGACGTGACACAGGCGCTCCAGCAAGCCACTCGGCGTGACCTGAGGGACGTCTACACCTTCACGATCGACCCGCACGATGCCCGCGATTTCGACGACGCGATCACCGTCGAGCGGATCGAAGGCGCGCTGCGCCTGGGCGTGCACATCGCGGATGTGAGCCACTACGTGGCCTGGGGCGACCCCGTCGACGAGGAAGCAAGAAGGCGCACAACGAGCGTCTACCTGGTCGATCGCGTGCTGCCCATGCTTCCGGAGAAGCTTTCGAACCACCTGTGCTCTCTCAATCCCAACGAGGACAGGCTCGCCTTCTCGGTGATGATGGATATGGACGCTAACGGCGCCGTGGTAGGGTACGAGCTGTTCCAGTCGGTGATCCGCTCGGATCGGCGCATGGACTACGACGAAGTGCAGCGCTACCTCGACGGCACCGACCCCTGGCCCGACGAAGCCAGCGAGACAGCGGTGCGCGAGTTCGCAAGGGCAGCGGCGCTTCTCGGCAAGAGGCGCGTGGCGCGTGGCGGGCTGGACTTCGAGACCGTCGAGGCGAGGGTGCGCCTTGCCCCGGACGGCGAGCCGCTCGAGATCGTGCTGCGCGAACGCACGCAGGCCACCAACATGATCGAGGAGGCGATGATTCGCGCCAACGAGGTCGTCGCAGCCCACATGACCGAAGCGCTGGCCCCGATGATCTACCGCATCCACGAGGACCCGGACCCGGAGGCGCTTGCGCAGGTCGCCGTCATCCTCAAGGAGTTCGACTACCCCGTGACCGACGTCGCGGACGCGCTACCCGCCACCTTCCAGCGCATCATCGAGTTCGCGCACGACCGGCCGGAGAAGCGCCTCATCAACTACCTGCTGCTTCGGGCGATGCAGCGCGCCAAGTACACCGCCTACCTGGCACCGCACTTCGGGCTTGCGAGCGAAGAGTACACGCACTTCACGAGCCCGATCCGCCGCTACCCCGACCTGCTTGCGCACCGCCTGTTGGCCGCGCAACTCGCGGGCGAGCTGGAGACCCCGGCCGTCGCCGAGATGGCCGAAGCGCTCGAGTGGATGGCCGATCACTGCTCGGTGATGGAGCGCGAAGCCGAAGCCGCCGAAGACGAGTCGACCCGGGTCAAGATCGCGCAGCTCATGCTCGCGCATCTGGGCGAGGTGTTCGAGGGACTGATAACTGGTGTAAACTCTTTCGGGCTCTTCGTGCAGCTTGACAATACCGCCGAGGGCCTTGTGCACGTCCGACGTATGACCGACGACTACTACGAGCTCGACGCCGAGCGCCTCACGCTTTCTGGAAGTGAGCGAGGCCGCACGTATCGCCTTGGCGAGCGTGTCTCGGTCCGGCTCATCGATGTGAGCGTCGCAGAAGCCCGGATCGACTTCGAGCTGGTATCGTGAGTCGCTTGTGATGGAAGGAAACAGGAAAGATATGAGAACAGAATCGATAGAGTTCCTAAAGGCACTGGTCGAGGCCCCGTCGCCGTCAGGCTTCGAGGAGCCTGCCGCTGCCATATTCCGCGAGTATCTGGCGCCCTTCGCCGACTCGGTGGACACCAACGTCATGGGATCGGTCCACGCGAAGCTGGCCGGTTCGGCAGGTAAGGACGGCGCCGAAACGATGAGCGTCATGCTCGCCGGTCACATCGACGAGATCGGGCTCATGGTCAACTACATCATGCCCGAGGGCTTCATCGCCTTCCAGGCCATAGGCGGCGTCGACGACGCCATCCTCCCCGG
>JAMDCK010000001.1 GCA_023488435.1 Actinomycetota bacterium | reverse complement strand
GCCCGGATGCAGGCCCACCACCTCGCGGCGCTCGGCGACCGTGAGTCCCGAGAGCATCGCGAGCATCGAGGCCACGTCGGCGCGGGTGATCCGCGATCCGTGCACTCGGGCCGGGTCGTAGACCGCGAGTCCCTGCTTGATTGCCGAGAGCGACGTCGCGGTCCCGGCGACCGAGACCAGTGTGTCTGGCGGCTCGAATCGCGGCTCGAAGAAGGCGCCAAGCTCGCCGATGACCCACCCGCGGGCGCGCGCCAGCTCGCCTGGAGTCGGCGGGTCGGAGTGCAGAAAGGTCTCGGTGATCCTGCGCGAGCCCACGTCGATCGAGCGTGCGCGCTCGATGCGCCCGCGTCCGCCCGCGGCGTCGGTGGCTGCCGGGCGGCCCAGCACGAGCTCGGTCGAGCCGCCGCCGATGTCGTTGAGCAGCACGCGCGAGTAGCCAGCGCCCCAGGTCGCGCCTGCGAACGACAGCGCGGCTTCCTCGTCGCCGCCGATGATCTCAAGCGTGATGCCGGTCTCCCCGACCGCCGAAAGCAGGCTCTCGCCGTTGCTCGCATCCCTCGATGCCGAGGTCGCGATCGCCCGCACGCGCTCTACACCCGCGCTCGCCATCGCCTGCGCATAGCGCGCTGCGACCTGGCGCACGCGCTCGATGGCATCCGCCGAAAGCGCGCCTGAGCTCGTGAGCCCTTCGCCCAGGTGCACGATATCGGTGCTGCGCTCCACTTCGGCGATTGAATGCGCGGTCACGTCGGCGATCAGCAGGCGCATCGTCACGGTGCCCAGGTCGATCGCGGCCAGCCTGCGGTGCGCCTCGGCGGGCATCAGGAGTCCACGATGCTGGCGCAGAGGTCGGCCGGGCAGCAGGGCGCGATCATCGCGCCGAGCACGGAGTCGCCGACCGGGTCGTCGAGTCCGGCGATGTAGGTCGCGACATGGGCGTGGACGCACTTGGTCGAAAGCGGGCTCTTCTGGCCTGCGATTCCAACGTGCGGTGTCGGGTCGACACCGCCGGCCGCCTCCTTGCGCATCTGGCGGTACCTGGCATCGGCGGCGATCATCCGGGTCCGCAGCTCGGGGTCGGTGGCGAGTGTCTGCGCCCACTCGGAGATCACGCTTGCGCTCTCGAGGCCGTCCACGTACTTCACCAGCCACGGGCAGGTCAGGTAGAACAGCGTCGGGAAGAGCGTGCCATCGTCGAGTTCGGGTGCGGTCATGATGACGACTGGACGCCCATGGCGGCAGCGCGCCTTCACCCACCAGTCGCCCCTGGGTTCACGCCCGAGTTGCGCTGCGACCGTTCGGGTGTCCTCGGCGGATGCCTTAGGCTGCGGTTCGACGATGAAGTCGTTCATGGCGGCTAGCCTTCGAAGCCGAAGACCACGTCGAGGACCCGCCGCAGCAGACCCGCATCCGGCGGGCGGTACATGGCCTGCTCGACGGGTTTGGACTCAGCGGGGGCGGGCGAACCGGTCGCATCGACGACCACGTAGAGGTTCTCGCCCTCTCGCACGAAGCCCAAGCTCTCGCGGGCCACTTCCTCGACTCCCGCGGGGGTTTTGAGGCGCTCGACGCCCTCGCGCAGCTCGGCGTTGCGCTGCTGGGCCGCGGCGAGCTGGGCCTGGAGCGATTCCTTCTCGCGCTGGGCTTGATAGTGTGTCCGAGCCACCGGGTAGTATGACCATGCGGCAGCTACAAGGACGACGGCGAGAAACAGGGGCACCAGGCGCATCCGAAGCGGCGAGCCTGTGCGGCTCTTGCCCGTCTTACCTGCGCCTTTCCCTGCCGAAGTCTTGGTTCTGTTGTGCGACTTGTTCTTCGATTTCATCTGCGATGTTGTCCGATTTAGAACCGACCGGCAATCTAACCGAAAGCTTACGCTTTCCGTAACGCTGATTCTAGCACAAGGTCGGGCGGCTCACCCCCCGATCGTGCGCACCACCACGAAGTCGGTGGCTCCCGAACGCCGAGAAGCGATCCCCGCGGTGACCGCGACCCGGTCGCCGACGGCAGCGAGTCCCGCGGCGAGCAGCATCTCGTCGATGGCAGCGAGCATCTCGGCAGTTGCGTCAGCGAGCGGGAGGACGACCGGCATCACGCCGCGCACCAGCGCCAAGCGGCGAGCCACGTGCGGGTACGGCGTCGCGGCCACGATCGGCGCCGACGGGCGGTGCCCTGCGATCGTGCGGGCAGTCGCGCCCGACTGCGTCGCGGTGACGATCGCGACGACCCCGAGGTCCTCGGCGAGCTCGCGTACCGCCGCGCTGACGGCCTCGGTGATGCTGCCCTCGGCGCTGCGGCCCAGCGGCTTGCGGCTGGCGGGGCCCATCGACTCCTCGGCGGTCACGGCGATGCGCGCCATCGTCTCGACCGAGCGCACCGGCCACGCCCCGACCGCGGTCTCGGCGGAAAGCATCACCGCGTCGGCGCGCGAGAAGATCGCGTTGGCGACATCCGAGGCCTCGGCGCGCGTGGGCTTGGGCGCGGTGATCATCGACTCGAGCATCTGGGTGGCGACGATCACCGGGGTCGCGCTGTCGCGACACGCCGAGATGATCTTGCGCTGATACACCGGCACCTGCTCCGGCGAGGTCTCCACGCCCAGGTCGCCGCGGGCGACCATCACGGCGTCGGACTCGGCGATGATCGCGTCGATGTGCTCCATGGCCTCGTGCTTCTCGATCTTGGTGACGATCGGCACCGGGCGCTCGCCCATGAGCGCGCGCAGCTCGGCCACGTCTTCGGGTCGCCTCACGAACGACTGCGCGACGTAATCGACACCTGCCGAAAGTCCCCAGGCGAGGATCTCCCGGTCGTAGTCGGTGATCGGTTCGACTCCCAGCGAGACGTAGGGGACGTTCACGCCCTTGTGGCTGGTCAGGGGCCCGCCGGTCACCACGGTCGTGTGCACGTCGGCGCCTGCGATGGAGTCCACGACGAGCTCGATCCTCCCGTCGTCGATGAGTATCCGGTCACCTGCCGAGACATCCGCCGCAAGCCCGGTGTAGGTTATGCCGGCTTGCGATGAGTCCCCAGCGCACTTGCGCCCCAGCAGCACGAAGCGCTCGCCTGCAACGAGCTCGGTGCCTTCGGCGACTTCGCCCACCCTGACTTTGGGACCAGCCAGGTCGAGCAGCACGGCGACGTGGCGACCGGCCTTCTCGGCGATCTGACGGATGGTCGCGAGTCGGATGGCGAGCTCGTCGGCACCGGAGTGCGAGGCGTTGAGCCTGGCTACGTCGAGCCCGGCGTCGATCAGCTCGGCGAGTCGTTCCTCGGAGCTTGTGGCAGGGCCGATCGTGGCGATGATCTTCGTGCGGCGCATCGTCTCCCCTTCTTCGAACGACTTAGAGTAGTTCCTTACCTATACCCGTTTCGCCGCTCTTGGGGAGTCGAACCACCTGGATCGCGTCGCCCTGGAGCCTGACCGTCAACCCATCGCGGGCGATCCGATGCGCGGCGGTGCGCATGTTGCCGTAAAGTCGCTCGAGGCCCTCGGGGTCGGTCTCGATGAATGCGGCACGGTCGCCGCCGGCCAAGAAGAGGCGGATGAGTCGCGTTGCGGTCCCGCGCTCGTGCGGATAGGGTACCGAGATGCGCGCGGCGTCTGCGCCCCAATCCTCCTGGGCGTGCAGCGCCATGCATGCGGGGCGCCAAGTGCTGACCTCGGCAATCAGGAGGACGGCTCTGCGATGCGCGAGCGGCTCGACCTCGCCGTTGGTCACGATGCGGACGCGGGCCTCGATGCCTTGCTTGGCCACGCTCCTCGCCAGATAGGCCCAGTCGAGCGAGCCGTCGTCATCGAGCATGAAGACTACGCGCTCCCGGACCCTAATCGCCAGCTGGATGAAGAGGCGATACAGGTCGACGCCCCGTCTGGGGGTGAAGGTCACGACCGCAACGTCGAAGGTGTCGTCATGCACCAGGTCCTCTACCATCCCCTGGCGGATTGCAAGTCTCGGCGATTCGGCGACGTCGCTTGAGAGCAGATGCCTGAGCAGTCCGGCGCTGGGCTCCATCGCGGTCACGTGGCCCGAGCGTTCAAGCAGCGGCTTGGTCAGCAATCCGGTGGCCGCACCCACTTCGAGCAGGCGCTTGCGACGCGGAACCTCCTCGAGCAGAGCGCCAAGGAGCTCAGGGAAGATCCGGTCCCGACCAAAGTCGATGTCGTATTTGTCGGCGAGTCTCTCGCGACGCGCAAGGGAGTCGTCGAGCATGCTCCGCTACCCCATCCGCGGCAAAGCGGCCGCTCCGGGATAGACCGACGACTCCTCGAGCTCCTCTTCGATGCGTAGCAGCTGATTGTATTTGGCGACCCGGTCGGAGCGCGCGGGGGCACCGGTCTTGATCTGCCCGGCGTTGACCGCGACGGCCAGATCCGCGATGAAGGTGTCCTCGGTCTCGCCGGAGCGATGCGAGATCACGCAGGTGTAGCCGGCCCGGTGCGCCTTTTCGATGCACTCGAGCGTCTCGGTAAGCGTCCCGATCTGGTTGACTTTGATCAGGATCGAGTTCGCCACGCCCGTCTCGATGCCGCGCACAAGCCGCTCGGTGTTGGTGACGAACAGGTCGTCGCCGACGAGCTGGACCCGATCACCCAGCCTCTCGGTGAGCAACCGCCAGCCGTCCCAGTCCTCCTCGGCCATGCCATCCTCGATGCTGACGATCGGGTAGCGGTCCACGAGGTCGACCCAGAACTCTACGAGATCTGCCGAGGTAAGCACTCGGCCTTCGCCCTCGAGGTGGTACGCGCCGTCGCGGTAGAGCTCGGTCATCGCCGGATCAAGCGCGAAGACCACCTGTTCGCCCAGGGTGTAGCCTGCCGATTCGACCGCTACCGAGACGACCTGCAGCGCCTCTTCGTTGCTCTTGAGGTCGGGTGCGAAGCCGCCCTCGTCGCCGACGCCGGTCGCCAAGCCCCGCTTGCGGAGCACGTCTTTGAGGGTGTGGTAGATCTCGGCGCACCAACGGGTTCCCTCGGCGAACGTCGAGGCCCCGATGGGCATGATCATGAACTCCTGCAGGTCGATGTTGTTGTCTGCGTGCGCGCCACCGTTGAGGATGTTCATCATCGGGACGGGCAGGACGTGCGCGTTCACTCCGCCGATGTGCCCGTAGAGCGTCATGCCGCGCGACTCGGCCGCCGCACGTGCACACGCGAGCGATACGCCCAGGATCGCGTTCGCGCCCAAGGCCGACTTGTCGCTGGTGCCGTCCAGCGCGAGCAGCGTGGCATCCACGAGGCGCTGATCGGTCGCGTCGATGCCGACGAGTTGCGGCATGATGGTGTCGTTAACGTTGAGGACCGCGCCCATGACGCCTTTGCCGCCGTAGCGCGCGGACTCGCTATCGCGCAGCTCGCGGGCCTCGTAGGCACCGGTCGATGCGCCGCTGGGCACCGCCGCACTGCCGAACGAGCCGTCCTCGAGCAAGACCTCGACCTCGACTGTGGGGTTACCACGCGAATCCAATATCTCCCTGCCAAAAACATCAACGATGTGACTCATGTTCATCTCTACCCTTCGGTCGACTGTCGACTACTTCTCTTCGCATCCAGCCAGAACCCTTCGAGTTCCTCGCTGGACATGTCTTCTAGGTTCATTCCCGCAGACCTGACGGCGGCCTCGACGTGCTGCCACCGCCCTGTGAACTTCGAGCAACTCTCCTTTAGCGCGTCTTCGGCCTCGATGCCGTGCTTACGCGCGAGGTTCACGATCGTGAAGAGCAGGTCGCCGATCTCCTCGCGCACCTGCGGCGAGCCTGGCGGCGCGGCCTTGACCTCGTCGATCTCCTCGTGGACCTTAGCCCAGACGTCATCGACTGTAGCCCACTCGAACCCGACGCCCACGACCCGGCGCGACATCTTCTGCGCGAGCATCAGGGCTGGCATGGAGCGCGGGATCTCGTCGAGCAGCCCTGCCGAGGATTCGCTGCGCTTGATCGCGTCCCAGTTCGCTGTGACCTGCTGCGATGTCTCGGCGACCGTATCACCGAACACGTGCGGATGGCGCCTCCGGATCTTATCGACGATCGAGTCGACGACATCGTTCATGGTGAAGTCGCCCCTCTCGGAAGCGATCTGTGCGTGCAGCACGACCTGGAGCAGCACGTCGCCGAGCTCATCGGCGAGCTTCGCTGGGTCCTCAGACTCGATGGCGGCCACGGTCTCGTGGGCTTCCTCGATCAGGTGGCGGCGCAGCGACATGTGGTCTTGCTCCCGATCCCACGCACAGCCCTCCGGCCCGCGTAGCTGCTCGATGATGCGCACCAGCTCCGAGAAACCGGTGGGGGGCGCCAGACGCCAAGGGCCGATGTAGACCGTCACGTCGCCCAAGACGCAGGTCTCCTTGAGGGCACCGACCGTGGACATGGAAAGCGAGAATCCGCCGTCCGCTAGGTGAGTGGCAAGGACGATCTCATGGTCGGGCGAGTACAGGGACGCAAGCCGGTCGGCCACTTTGCGGGTGGCGACGCCGTTGTGCACCCCGGTGATGACCAGGTGCGCCCCGCGGTCACCGATCGAGGGTCCCCAGGTCTTCGCATCGACGAGATGCAGGTCTGCCGTCAGGTCGATGTCGAAGGCCATGAGTAGGAGCTGGAATGGCGAGTAGAAGGGGTAGACGTTCACGTCACATCTGGATTTCAGCAGCAGATCGGACAGGAGTCGCTGATTGAGGAAAGGATAGCCTGAGGTCACGTAGGTGACGTCAGACTCCTCGGCGATTCGGGCGAGGTGCTCGACGACTTGCTCATGGCTGGAATCGTCATGGTCGGCGAGGTCCGCGAGGGACAAATGGGCGATGCCGGCTTGCTGGAGCGCGGCATCGATCGAGTCATCAGCGCCGGAGACTATCACCTTATCGGCGCAGCGAAGTCTGTCGAGGGTAGCGGACGACATCCCGTTTCCGGCGTCGATCCCGCTACCCACTATCGTTATCGAGCCCATCAAACCGCCCCTCGATCCGAGCTCATGGTTATTGGCCGGACCCACCTTCAGGTGCTGGCTCGGCGCCCTCTGCAGGAGCAGGCGGCTGCAGCTCGGGGATCAGGATCTCGATGTCGGCAGTCTCACGCAGCTCGGCGAGAAGCGACTGGTACGCTTCGGCATCACGCTGCTGCAGGATCCTCTGCTCGATCTGCTCGGTGACCTCCTCCAGCGGAATCACACGCTCCGGACGCTGCTCCATCGCCTTGATGATGTGCCAGCCGAACTGGGTCTCGACCAGATCCGATACCTGGTTGATAGCCAGCGCATCCAGTGCCTGCTGGAACTCGGGCACGAACGGCACCGTCGGCCAGCCCAGATCGCCACCGCTCACTGCTGTGGCCGTATCCGTGGAGTGCTCTTCAGCCAGTGCTGCGAAGTCGCCGCCTGCGCGGATCTCAGCGAGCACGCGCTCGGCGGTCTCCCGATCAGCGGTCTCGAAGAGGATGTGCGATGCGCGCTTGGCTGCTTGCTCGGTGAATTGGACCGCCTTGTTGGCGTCGTAGTATTCCTGGATCTCCTCAGGCAGGACCTCTGTCTCCTGATTGATCTCTGCGAGTAGCGCGGTTGTCAGGAGCTCCTGCCGAAGCTGATCGTTGAGCTCCTCGAGAGTCATGCCGTTCTGCGACAGGGCGGCCTCGAACTGCGCCTCGTCGACGAAGCCTGCTCTGAGCTGCTCAAGCCTCTCCTCGACCTGTGCGTCAGTGACTTCGACTCCACGCTCTTCGGCTGCCTGACGCCACAAGATGGCGTCGATCTCCCGGTTCAGCACAGCTTGGCGGAACTCAAGGAGCCTGGCTTCGCCATCTGGCCCTTCGAACATCTGAGGCGATGTTTCCCGCAACCTATCTACCTGTGCGTCGATGACGGCGATCGGGATGCCCTCGCCATTGACGCGCGCGGCCAGGTCTTCCTGGGCGCATCCGGTCGCTCCTACTGCAAGGCCGAACGCTAGAACTCCTGCCAGTACTGTGCGGAATACTCTCACGAATCCTCCTACAAGGTAATCGGCTAGACGATGGAGCCAAGTATAGCACCAAGGCACTTCAAGGTAGTTCTCATCACAGAACCTTCACATTTCGCCGGGATGGCGACCGTCCCCTGCTTCGCGAAGTAGAGCGCGCGAAGAGCGACGACGCGCGCTTTCTGCTCGTCGGAAAGCGAAAGCGGACCCATCACGACCTTCTCGCGCTCGAGCGAGATGCTTGTGACGCCGGCCTCGGTGGCCATCGCCTTGATGCGCGCCACGTCAAGCAGGTTCCTGGCGGGTTCGGGAAGCGGCCCCAGGGTTTCGGCGATATCGCGCTCGATCGCTTCGATCTCCGCAAGGTCAGCCGCCGAGGCGATCCGCCGATAGAAGCGCACCCGCTCGGGCATGCGGGGAGCGTACTCCTCGGGCAGGTAGGCTGGCACCGCGAGATCGATCGTGACCTCCGAGGTCGGAGCCACCTCCTCGCCCTTGGCCTCCATCACGGCCTCGTGAAGCATGTCGACGAACAGGTCGAATCCGACCGCGCTCATGTTACCGCTCTGCTCGGGGCCCACGAGGTTGCCCGCCCCGCGGATCTCCAGGTCGCGCATCGCCACCCGGATGCCACCGCCCAGTTCGGAGTTGTCGCGGATCGCGGTGAGCCTCTCGGCAGCCTGCTCGGTAAGCGCGTCTGCCGACGGGAAGAGGAAGTACGCGAACGCCCGGACGTGGCTGCGGCCTACTCGGCCTTTGAGCTGGTAGAGCTGGGAGAGGCCCAGGCGCTGGGAATCCTCGATGATGAGCGTGTTCGAGTGCGGGTTGTCGATGCCGCTCTCGATGATCGTGGTGGCGACCAGCACGTCGTATTCGTTTGCCGAGAACGCCTCCATCACGCTTTCGAGCTGCTTCTCGTTCATCTTGCCGTGCGCGACGCCGATCCGGGCGTCCGGGGCCGCGCGATGCACGCGCGAGAGGGCGTCGTCGATGCTCCTGACCCGGTTGGAGACGTAGTAGACCTGCCCTTTACGGTCGAGTTCCTTCTTTATCGCCGAGGCAACCAGGTTCTCGTCCCACTGCCCGGCGTAGACCTGCACGGGGTGGCGGTTGGACGGCGCCGTGTCGATGACGCTCATGTCCCTGACGCCGGAAAGCGACATCTGCAGTGTGCGCGGGATGGGCGTCGCCGACATCGCGAGGATGTCGACCTGTTCCCTGAGGTTCTTGAGGTACTCCTTGTGCTCGACGCCGAATCGCTGCTCTTCGTCGATGATCACCAGCCCGAGCGAGCGCGGCGACACGTCGCGTGAGAGCAGCCGATGCGTGCCGATCAGCACCTCGACCTCGCCTTTCGCGAAGCCGTCGATCGATGCGCGCTGCTGGGCCGCGGTGCGGAAGCGCGACAGGACCTCGACGCGCACGCCGAAGGGCGCGAACCTCTCCGAGAAGGTCGTGAAGTGCTGCTGCGCGAGGATGGTGGTCGGGCAGAGGATCATCACCTGCTTGCCCTCCTGCGCGGCCTTGAAGGCTGCGCGGATCGCGACCTCGGTCTTGCCGTAGCCGACGTCGCCGCAGATCAGGCGGTCCATCGGCCTTTGCGACTCCATGTCTGCCTTCACGTCGGCGATCGCGGCTAGCTGGTCGGGCGTCTCGATGTACGGGAACGCCGACTCCATCTCCACCTGCCACGGAGTGTCCGGCGCGAATGCGTGGCCTTGGACCGCCGCGCGGCGCGCGTACAGGTCCACCAGGTCGAATGCGAGTTTCCTGGCAGCCGTCCTCGCCTTGGTAGTCGCCTTCGACCAATCCGTCGTGTTGAGGCGGGTCACCTTGGGCGAGTGGCCTTCGGCACCTACGTACTTGGTGATCCTGTGGATCTGCTCGACCGGGACGTAGAGCTTGTCGCCCTTGGCATAGATGAGCACCAGGTAGTCGCGCTCGATGCCCATGACCTCCTTGCGCTCCATCTGCGAGAAGAGCGCGATGCCATGCGCCGAGTGGACCACATAGTCGCCCGGCGCGAACGTGAACGTGATACGCGCGGACTCCGCCTTGCGCGCCCGTTGCTTGGCTGCGGCGGCTCGGGGGAAGACGTCGTCGGTGGCGATGAGCGCGAGGTGCGCCTCGGGCATGACGAAGCCTGCAGGGATCTCGATGGGTGCCAGGTGCACGACGCGCCGCTGCAGCGTGCCCGCGGTCCCGCCGCTGCCGGGCTCGCCGCCGAGGTCGGCGAAGGAGATGCCAGCCTCCGTCAGCTCCTCGGTGATGCGCTCGCGGGTCTCCCTGTCCGAGGCGGCCATGACGATCGCGAGGTCCCGTTCCACCAGCGCTCGCATCCCTTCGGCGAATCCTTCGCGCCTTGCCGAGAGCTCCGGTCGCGACGCCTCGAGTCGCGCATCGATGACGCCCTGACCCGACATGAGCGAGAGCATGGTCACCTTTCGGCGGCTCGACAGGTCGAGGCCGGACGGACGCAGGTAGATTTCATCGGGGTTGACCCGCGCGAACCTCGCCAGCGCGGCGACCTCCTCGTAGCGCTTGGTGGCGTCGGTGAAGAGCGAGACCGGCTCCACGACGATGAGTGATCCCGCGGCCGGGACGTAGTCGGTGGCCGCGCCCGCGCTCTCGTAGAGGAAGGGCAGGTAGCGCTCGATGCCGTTGAAGTAGATGCCGGCCTGCATGAGTTCGAGGTGCTCCGTGACCACCGGGCTCAGTGCCGCCCGGTCCGCCAAGGCTCTCGTCGCGCGCTCCACGGCGCGCCCCGACAGGGCGACCTCGCGGGCGCAGAATATCTCGGCTGAGTCGATCTGGCCGATCGATTGACCGGTGCCGGGCACGAACCTGCGCAGCGACTCGATCTGGTCGCCGAAGAACTCGGCGCGCACCGGATAGGGCAGGTCACTGAGGTAGATGTCGAGGACGCCTCCTCGGATCGTGAACTCGCCACGTGCGCTGGCGGCCTCGACGCGGTCGTAGCCCATGCGTGCGAGGCGTGCGGATATCTCGGCCATGTCGTGCTCGTCGCCGACCGTAAGTGCCAGCGGATCGAAGACCTGGCTGCCTTGCGGCGCCACCGCTCGCAGCAGCGACCTAGCACTTGCGACCACAAGCACCGAGCGACCGGTGGCAAGCGCATGGAGCGCCCGGGCGCGCATGCCGACGCCCTCGATATCGCGGCCGTCGGGAACCCACGGCAACACCTTCGCCTCGGGATAGCGCAGCACCCGCTCTGCGCCCAGGAGCGCCGCCGCCGTGTTGGCGAAGCGGGCCGCGCCCTCCTCGCCTGCGACGACGCACAGGATCGGGCCCCCGAAACCGTCGGCAATCGCCGAGGCGAGCAGCGGCCTTACGGCAGCTGGCGTCGAGACGGCCGCATCGATGTTCTCGGCGAATGCGGCGGCGATGGCGGACCATGCCTTGGTGTGGGCGAGGTCGGCGGACAGGTAGCGGATGATCGACATGAAAGCGGCTCCTCTTGGCGAGCACGACGGGGCGGGGCGGGTCCGGCAAACGTGGCTAACCCGCGACGATCGTTCGGCGCGGGGCTCACGTAGGGTATCCCCGATATCGTGGCCGGTCAAGCAGGAAGCGCGGTATGATTCACAGGGACCCGCGCTTTGCGGGCCTGTTCGAAGCTAGCCACCACAGGAAGGAGCGCCCCGTGCCCCAAGAGCCGATACCGATGCTCGACGATGCCGAGCGCCGCCGCCTGGCCGGACTCTACGCCGAGAGGCTCGAGGCCGCCTACGGGGACCCTGAGCCCGCATTGCACTTCGGCGATCCATGGGAGCTGCTCATCGCAGTGATCCTCTCCGCTCAGACCACCGATGCCGCCGTCAACAAGGCCACCCCCGCGCTGTTCGCCGCCTACCCGGATGCGGCGGCGCTGGCCAAAGCCGAGCAGGAGGACGTCGAGGCTCTCGTGCACTCGCTCGGGTTCTTCAGGCAGAAGGCCCGCAGCATCATCGCGACCGCGAAGATCGTCGTCGCCGAGTACGACGGCCAGGTCCCGAACACCATGGAGGATCTCACGCGCCTGCCCGGCGTCGCGAGGAAGACCGCCAACATCGTGCTGGGCACAGCCTTCGGAGTCGTGGTCGGCATCGCCGTCGACACGCACGTGCTGCGACTCGCGCACCGCCTCGGTCTGTCCTCCGAGAAGAACCCCGACAAGATCGAGCGCGACTTGATGGCGGTGTTTCCTCGGCAGGTGTGGTATCGGATGAACTTCGACCTGATCACGCACGGGAGGGCTGTGTGCGACGCCAAGCGACCGGCGTGTGACGGATGCTTCCTCGCGGACATCTGCCCGAGTGCGTTCAAGGTCGGTCGAGCGGTCCACCCGTCATGATGAACGTCGTGATCCACGCCGCCATGCCGATGAACGCGAACACCGCCACGACCCGCCATATCCGCTGGTAGCGGATGTAGCGCTCGTACTGCGCGCGGGTGGTGACCCGCTGTAGCGCGATGCCGTCGGCGGTGCGCGCGTAGATCGCCTGCAGGCCCACGGTGACCGCGGCCATGCCGATGCCTGCGACGGTCGTCCAGGCGCCCAGCGTGCTTTCGGAGCGCAGCATGTTGTCGACGAAGACCCAGGCCGGCAGGAACATCACGCCCCACCACTGACGGTTGGCGATCCCCCATATCGGCGGGATCAGGAAGGCGGCCCAGTTGAACTTCGGGATCGCCAGCGTCTCGGTGGCCCCTGCGGGCGGAGCGGGCGCGCTTGCGAGCGCTTCGGCAGGCTCGATGTCGCTCATCCGAGCCACCCGGCCAGAAACGCCGCGACGAAGACTGCGGGCAGCATGTTACCCACCGGGAACCGCTTGATCCCGGCCAGGTCCAGGCCGATCACGAAGATGAGTGCACCGCCGGTAGCCTTGATCGCGTCAAGCACGGCCTGTGTGATCAGCGGCTCGAGAGACGCTGCGCCGAGGGCGATGCTCCCCTGCAGCAGCAGGATCACGATCCCCGAGAGCGCCACCCCAGCGCCAAGGGTCGTGGCCAGAGCGATCGCCGCCATCCCGTCGAGAGTCGCCTTCAGGTACAGCAGCGAGGGGTCCCCCAGGCCATCCTGGATCGATCCGAGGATCGCCATGGCCCCAACCCCGAAGAGCAAGGACGCCGCAACGAATCCTTCGACGAGTGTGTGGCCCTTCTCGGAGGGCTCTGCTGATTTTCCGGGACCTAGGATCGGCATGCGTGTCGCGGCGGATTGCAGTTTCTCGCCTAGCCACTCTAGGCGGCGCTCGATGCGCATCGCTTCGCCAGCCAGAGAGCCGATCACAAGCGCGCCAACGAACACGAGCGACGAGTATTTACCCAGGTCGCTCGATCCCAGCGATGTCAGTCCGCCAATGCTCATCGAGGCACCGAGGATCATGGTCGACAGCCCGATTGCGATGAATGCTATGGATTTGAATCTCTCGGAGATCAGCCGCCCGAAGAGCAGGCCGATTCCGGCGCCCAACATGATCGCAGCAACGTTGACCAGCACACCGATCCCGCGCATAAAGCTCCCTACTCCCAGGCTATCGAATCACGCACGCTGACCTGCGATGCGCGATACGAGGGTAGCAGACTTGCCGCCAATGCGACCGCCATCATCGCGAGCAGGCATATCGCCACACCACTCCACGAGTAAGCGTATGCCAGCGGAAGCCCCATCGCATCGGAAAGCATATCGGTCAGCGCCACGCTCATCGGCCACGACAGCAGCGCTCCGACGAACCACGCCATGAGCGCGATCACCAGGCTCTCGGTGATGAAGATCGAGTATATCGACCGGTGACAGGCTCCGATGGCTCGCATGACGCCGATCTCGCGCTGGCTTTCGAGCACGTTTATCGTCATCGTTCCGGTAAGGCCGATCACGCCCACCAAGGCGAGAATGACCGCCATGATCGCCAGGAACATCACGAGGATGCCGAGTTGCTCGGCGACTGTGTCTCGCTCCTCGATTTGGGTCTGCATTGAGAGTACGGCAACATCAGATTGCTCGAATCGCCTCTCGAGATCCCTCGCCGCCTGCTCCTGCGCGGTTGCGTGACTGAACTCCGTTCTCACCAAGACGCGATTGATCCCGCCGTTGCCTTGCAGGACGGAGTCGAGTTGATCGTAGGGAGCGTAGATGACGGGACCCATCAAGCCGCTGGAAACCACGCCCACGACCCTCCATTGGCGCTCGACGCCCCTGATGCTCAGCTCGACCACCCTGCCAAGCGAGAACTCGGGGGAGTCATCGAGAACGTCGGAGTTCACGACAATCGCATAAGTGTCGGTGGATTCGAGCCATCTGCCCTGTTCGATGACCGGGGAGACGAATGTCGTCTCGGGTGCCAGCCCGATCATGTTGATCGCGTCGCTCATGCTGCCATCCGCGCGCAGCAAAGTCGCTCTCCGATCGAGGGCACCTTCGGCCATCGCCACCCCGCGTCCATCCATCGCTATCGACAGCAGCCGGTCGGCAGGCTCGGTGACCGCAAGTTGGAACGCATGACGCCGATCTCGCGCTGGCTTTCGAGCACGTTTATCGTCATCGTTCCGGTAAGGCCGATCACGCCCACCAAGGCGAGAATGACCGCCATGATCGCCAGGAACATCACGAGGATGCCGAGTTGCTCGGCGACTGTGTCTCGCTCCTCGATTTGGGTCTGCATTGAGAGTACGGCAACATCAGATTGCTCGAATCGCCTCTCGAGATCCCTCGCCGCCTGCTCCTGCGCGGTTGCGTGACTGAACTCCGTTCTCACCAAGACGCGA
Source organism: Actinomycetota bacterium (assembly GCA_023488435.1). Classification (NCBI taxonomy): domain Bacteria; kingdom Bacillati; phylum Actinomycetota; species Actinomycetota bacterium. The sequence goes on along the minus strand of JAMDCK010000001.1, from coordinate 14,177 downwards.
TTGATCCCGCCGTTGCCTTGCAGGACGGAGTCGAGTTGATCGTAGGGAGCGTAGATGACGGGACCCATCAAGCCGCTGGAAACCACGCCCACGACCCTCCATTGGCGCTCGACGCCCCTGATGCTCAGCTCGACCACCCTGCCAAGCGAGAACTCGGGGGAGTCATCGAGAACGTCGGAGTTCACGACAATCGCATAAGTGTCGGTGGATTCGAGCCATCTGCCCTGTTCGATGACCGGGGAGACGAATGTCGTCTCGGGTGCCAGCCCGATCATGTTGATCGCGTCGCTCATGCTGCCATCCGCGCGCAGCAAAGTCGCTCTCCGATCGAGGGCACCTTCGGCCATCGCCACCCCGCGTCCATCCATCGCTATCGACAGCAGCCGGTCGGCAGGCTCGGTGACCGCAAGTTGGAACTGCGCGTCGGAGCGCCAGATGTCTACCGTGTCCACTGTCGCCAGGATAGAGCGTTGCACCGTGAGCACGCTCATCAACACGGACGCTGCAAGTATGAGTGTGGTGAGCGTCAGAGCCAATCTGCCTTTGCGCAGGAATGTGTTGCGTAAGCTCAGCGCTATCGGCCGAGGCAAACCGTGGATGAGCCCCAGGACGCGATCGACCAGCCCGTGACCGAAATTAGTCCGAGAGAGTCCTGTCGCCGTAAGTGCTCTCACCACCGGCATCCGGGTGCCCGACACGATGGGGAAGATCGCCCCCACCAGGGGGATCGTCAGCCCAATGAGCACCCCGAGACCCACCACCCAAAGCGGCGGCATGTAGGAGGTGATGCGGAAGTTGAGCATCCCCGCGCCGAAGTCTGCGAACCACTGGGCTGCAGCTATCCCAACGGGAACGCCTATGGCGATCGCCATGACGCCGTAGATCAAGACCATTCCGGTGTACATCCTCATGATCTGCTGTGTCTTGCCGCCGATTGCCTTCATGATCCCGACCTGCTTGACCTGCTGCGAGATGAGCGCCTGCATGGTCGTTACCACCAGGAAACCGGAAAGCAGCATGCTCAGCACACCTAGGGCAAGCAGCAACAAAGAGACGGCCTTGAAGATGTCGCCCAAAAAGTGGCTTCCCGGCTCCGGAACCTGGGTCTGGAGCACCCTCGCGCCCTTCTCGGCGATGACCTCTTCGCTGACGTAATCGCTGAGAGCCAGTGCCTCGGCGCGAGAGATGTCGGGGTCATCCGCCACGAACGTGATCGTGTTGTATTCCTCCGGCTCATCGAGCAGCGCTAGAGTCTCCATCGAGATGAACCCTGTTGCCATTCCCACGAAATGCGCGGGCAGCGCGTTGATGTCGTGCGCGAATCCGGCGACCCTGAGCGTGGCCCTCTTGCCCGCCGGCGTCTCGACCGTGAGCATGTCGCCGATTTCGTAATCGCCTATCGCCGAAGCAGACTGCTCTAGCAGGATCTCGCCCCGGCCTGGCGGCCAGGCTTGGGTGTTCACCGGCGTGAAGCGTCCGACCTTTTGATTGCGGAAATCCGGAACGGCGATCGTGCGCAGTGTGTTCCAGCCGGTCGCTGGTGTGTCCTCAGGAAGCCTGCCCTCTTCGAAGCGCAGGAATATGGAGCGCCGCCCCTCGGCATCTCTGATGCCCTCAGTTGCGGCAACATCGCTTACCAGACGATCGTCAGCGCGGTCGACCCATATGGTCGCGATCGGCGCATTCGAGTGCTCGAAGACCACCTCGAACTCACGGAGCAGGACGCCCCTGGCCCCAAGGACGACGACGATGGAGAATATCCCGACCGCGATCGACAGGACCACCAGCAGGGTACGGAACTTGTGCCCATAGAGGTCCCTGAATACTTTGCGCCACCTCGGCGAAGCCACTGGCTCTACGCCCCCATCTAGTCGTTGCCGGGAGAACGCTGCACGTCTTGGGTGATCTCGCCATCCGAGACATGCAGGGCCCGGCGGACCCGCGAAGCCAGATCGCTATCGTGCGTCACCATGACAATCGTCTTGTTTGCATCAACCAGTGACTCGAACAGATGGAAAACCGCATCCGCAGTCTTGGAGTCGAGGTTCCCGGTGGGCTCATCTGCGGCGATTATCGGCGGGTCGTTGGCCAGTGCTCTTGCAATAGCCGCCCTCTGTTGCTGCCCACCGGAGATGGCGCTAGGTAGCTTGTATGCCTGGTCGCCAATCTCTACCTGTTCGAGCAGGGCCATCGCACGCTCCGGGCGCTCGGCCGGAGCGTAGACGTTGCAGAAGTCCATGGGGAGCATCACATTCTCGATTACGGTGAGCGTAGGAAGCAGCTGGAAGAATTGGAACACGACGCCTATCGTCCTACCGCGCCAAATCGCCAGTGCATTCTCTTTCAGGGCATGAACCGGCGTTCCAGCGATCATCACCGAGCCGCTTGTCGGGTGATCGATGCCGGTAATCATGTTAATCAGCGTCGTCTTGCCCGACCCCGACTTGCCGATAAGCCCGACGAACTCTCCGCTGCGGACTCGCAGATCCACGCCCCGGAGTGCGGTGAACGGAACCTCCCCCGTGTCGTAGACTTTGACGACACCCGAAAGGGAGATGAGGTCTTCGGTGTTCGGGCTCGGACTTGCCGCCCGTAGGTCTGATTTCATCGGTATCCGTTCTTCCTTGGCGAGTTCAAAGGGCGCTTGGGATCGAGGAGGCTCACATGCTCCTGGCTCTGAGCCAACGATAGACAAGCGTCTGAGCAGCGAACACAGCGAGAGCAGCTCCTACTAAGAGCAGTTTCCATGCCTCAAGCTCCCGCGAAATCGGCTGGCCCTCCTCAACGACCTCGACGATCTGTGCGTGGACGTCCAGGTCCCCGCCATGCTCATCGCATGCGATATTCAGGATTCCGGTGACCCGGACGATGTCGCCTGTGCGCCTGTACGAGCCGAAGCTGTCGATAAGACCTGCGTCCATCTCATGCATATAGACACCGACCGCCACCGACTCGCCGAGGAGATTGACCCAGCGATAATCTTGACCGGCCCGCAGTTCCTCGCCGATAGCCTCACCTTGAATCGTGACCCTTCGGCCGTCCATATGCCGCTCCAAGCCGATGAGCTCGTCGGGAGAGAACGCCCCCGTGGCAGGTGCCACGCCTGGGCCTGCAAACAGGGCCACGGCTATCATTACGGCCAGAACCTTCGCGCGTCTCACTTCTTGCCCTTCCGAAGCGATGCGACGGACGCCAGCACCTGGGTCATCAAGACAAACACCGCGATGAATTCCAGTCTGCCGGCCCACATCTGGAACATGTAGAGGTACTTCAACCCGGCAGGCATGTCGGGGCTGGTTATTCCCGCGGATAGCCCTACGTTCGCAGTTGCCGATATCGACTCGAACAGCGATTCGGCAGCACCGTAGCCATACGCCACGCCGATCAGCGCACCTGTGATGTATGTGATGACGTACAGAATGAACACGATGGCAGCGGCGCTGGTGATCTCAGGAGTAAGCAGCCTTTGGCCCAGGTGATGGAACCTAGTGGTGACGATCGCGCTGCGAGGAGACATCGCGAGTTTGATCTGATGGATGATGGTCTGGATTATCATCCCTAGCCTGAGCGCCTTGATGCCACCGGCTGTCGAGGAGACCGCGCCTCCGGCAGCCATCGCTAGGATTATCGCAGCAGCCGCACCTCCACCGTAGTCGGTGAACCACTGGATCGCATAGAGGGTTTGATGGCCGGTGCCCGAATGCGCCGATATCACGTGGTACATACCTTTTCGCAGGATTTCCATCGGTTCGTTGAAGACAGCGGTTGCGGCAAGTCCTATGGCCACGACGCTCGAAAGCACGAAGACGTTGGTGGCAAGCACTTTGGTCTCGATGTTCCGCCAAAGCTCGGTTTTATCACCCCGCCAGACCTGGGCATGGAGGTTGAAGTTCATCATTCCGCCGATCATCAGGAAGAGCGTCACGATCTCGAACGCGAAGCTGTGGTAGTAGAGCGCATTCATGGATTGTGGTGCAAATCCGCCGGTATCGTAGGCAGCCATCGATATCCAGAAGGCATGGAGCACCCCCCTTGCCGGCTCCATCCCCAAACTGAAGTTCACTGCCGTAAGAGCGACTGTACCCAACAGCACGTAGACTGCGGTCACATACCAGATGAACCTTGCGCTGTGGATCACGTTGGGCATGATGCGTTCGTCTCGGCCTTCGGCAACATACAAGGAGAAGGCGCCCGAGCGCAACCCGATTGAAAGCGAAATCGCTGCAACGACGATACCCTGTCCACCGATGAGGTGCGTCAGATGCCGCCACATATTGTGGGCGTGAGCCATGTGATCGAGGCCGGTCACCACCGTCAGCCCAGAGGTGGTCAGCCCCGACACGGAATCGAAGAGCGCATCAAGGTAGCTCGCATACGCGGGCGAAAGGGATAGCGGTATCGCCGCCACCAGCGAGGCCGCAAGCCATCCGGAGGCAGTGAGGATCATGGCGTGGGTGTGTGTCACCCTTGCGTTATCGACCCTTGCGAATCGCAGGGTTCCGGCGATGACCAGCGCTGCCGAGATGCCCACCAGATAATCGAGCACGGCGTTCCACTCGGCCATCACTATTCCCGTGACCAATGGCACAGCCATAGCAGCCGCGATCCCGAATACGAACAGCCCCGTGTAGTAAAGGATGATCCTTGTGTCGACCCACGTCATACGAGGTAGCAACGAAACGACCTCACTTCACAGCATCCGCGCAAGTAAAACGACTGCCCCCGCTACAACCAGCAGGAAAAGGGCAAAGGCTAGGAGTTCGGCAGCCAAGCCGCTCAGCCAGTGCTCGAATGGATTCTGGAACCGATGTATCCTCACGGGCGAAGACCCTGCTCTCGCTTCGGCGCTATGTCATGCAAAGGAACAGGATAGTCCTGATTTTCCAACACCTCAATACTCCTGATCGACTCCTCGGCCTCTCGCCTTGTGGTTGGGGCCAACCGGACGCGACTTCGACTTCTTGCCATCGCCGCGCCTGGCGATGTCCTCCTGGCGGACGGTGAGCTCGTCGAGCTCTGCCTGCAACCTTCGCCAACTATCGACTCGTCCCTGCTTCAGCTCGCCAGCCGAAACCGCTGCAGACACAGCGCAACCGGGCTCTCTATCGTGCGCACAATCGCCGAAATGACACTGCTCCTCAAGCGAAACGATGTCGGGAAAGGCAGCCGTCATCCCCTTGTGGGAGTTCCAAAGCGACAGCCCGCGCATGCCGGGTGTGTCGATGATGACGCCTCCCCCGGGTATAGCGAACATCTCTCTGGCGGTGGTCGTATGTCTGCCTTTGTCGTCTTTCGATCGCGTCTGCGCCGTCTTGATCGACTCGGTGCCCAGCAACCTGTTCACCAGCGTCGACTTCCCCACGCCCGAACTGCCGAGCAAAGCAGCCGTCGACCCGGCCGGTATCCGCATCAGGATCTCCTCGACTCCGAGTCCAGTCACTGCACTCTCGATGATGACGTCGACGCCGAAGGCGATCTCGCGGGCCACGGCGGCCTTGCCGTCGGGGTCATCGACCAGGTCGGCTTTGGAGAGGACGATCACCGGAACCGCGCCGCTCTCCCAGGCCATCACCAATTCGCGCTCCAGCCTGCGAACGTTGATCCCCGCCCCCGAGAGTGACTGCATGACGAAGATCACGTCGACGTTCGCGATCACCACCTGTTGCTCGGTCCCTTCGGCAGGGTCCTTTCGGTGGAATGCGCTCTTTCTGGGGAGGATGGCGTCGATCAACCAGGCTTGGTGTCCATCCGGCCGAGACAGGCCGACCCAGTCCCCGACAACGGCACCTTTGGGGGTGGAGCCCGACGTTTCGCGCAAGCTCGGCGAGTATTCGACGCGGAAGACTCCCTGTTCGCTGAGTGCGATGGGCATGCCTCGGTCGACGCGGGTTATCCTGGCAGGAAGCAACCCGGAGGCGACATAGCCCCCGAAGCGCTCTCGGACATCATCGGAGAACCCCAGTGCAGCCAGGTCGTTTACCTGATTGTCCACATCTGACAGTACATCATCCACCTGCCAAGCGTAGCACGTAATGCGGTCACTCGCCGACATCAGCTGCCCGCACGACCGCCAGGACCGTATCGGCAAGCAGGTTGGGGAGCACATGCCGAGGGCTGGCGTCCTTGCTCCAGCCTGAGACGCGCAAAGGGATCTCGCGCTCGATCACGCCGCCTTTGGCGACCACGAAATCCCGGAAGTCCTTCAGCGTCGTGTGGTGGATGTTGGGTGTGTCGTACCAAGAGTACGGGATCGACTTGGATACCGGCATCCTGCCGCGTAGGGCAAGGTAGCCCCTGATGCGCCAATACCCGAAGTTCGGGAAGGTGAGCACGCCGCTTCGGCCGACCCGAAGCATCTCGCCAAGTACGAAAGCCGGTCGGCGCACGACCTGCAGGGTCTGGGAGAGCACGACCACGTCGAACAGCTGGTCCGGGAATGCACCCAGCCCTTCATCGAGGTCGCCCTGCACCACGGATAGCCCGCGTCCGATTGCGGTCGCCACCCTATCTGGCAGAATCTCGATGCCTCGGACCTCGCACTCCTTCTCGTCGCGCAGGTGCACCATGAGCGAGCCGTCCCCGCAGCCTAGGTCGAGGACCCGGCTGCCCGCCGGGATGATGTCGGTGATCAGCCGAAGGTCAGCTCTCAACAGATCCGCAGGCGTCATACGGCATCGACCTCCTCGAGGCTGCTGGATGCGGCCGCAAGCTCCTTCTCGTACACACTTGCCAGGAACGGCTTGACGAACGCCGTCTGCTCCTCGGGCTCGAGCAGGAAGGCGTCGTGGCCGTAGGGGCTCTTTATCTCGGCGAAGCTGACCTCGGCACCGACCTGGCAGAGCGCATCGACGATCTCCTTGGTCTCGTGCGTCGGGAAGAGCCAATCGCTGGAGAAGGTCAGGAACAGGAACCTCGACCGCACATCGCGCAGCGCCTCTGCGAGAGAGGGCGCCCCGCCCGCGAGATCGAAGTAGTCCATCGCCTTGGTCATGTACAGGTACGTGTTCGCGTCGAACCGCTCCACGAATTTCCGGCCCTGGTGCGCAAGGTAGCTCTCCACCTCGAACTCTGTGACGAAGTCGTAAGCGTGCTCTTCTCTCCTGGACAGCCTTCGGCCGAACTTGTCGCGCATCGACTCCTCGGAAAGATAGGTTATGTGGCCGATCATCCGTGCGATGGCGAGGCCATGCTCTGGCTGCTGGTCCGCCGGATAATCCCCGTCCATGAAGCCTGAATCGCCGAGGATGGCCGTGCGGCCCACTTCGTTGAATGCGATGGCCTGCGGTGCCAGTCTCCATGTGGTTGCGCACCCGATCACGCTCGCGACCCGCTGCGGGTATCTTCGGCTCCAGGAAAGCGCCTGCATGCCCCCCATCGATCCGCCGACCACGCAAAGCAGGCGCTCGACCCCGAGTTCGTCGAGGAGAGCGGCTTGCGCGTCGACCATGTCCTCGATCGTCACCAGCGGGAAGCGCAGTCCGTAGGGCTCGCCTGTGATCGGGTCGATGCTCCCGGGACCGGTCGTCCCTGAGCATCCGCCCAGAACGTTGCTGCAGATCACGAAGTACTTCTCTGTATCGATGGCCTTGCCGGGCCCAACGATCGGCTCCCACCAACCCGGTCGCTCGACTCCATCGGTCCAAGGGCCGGTCGCCACATGGGAATCCCCTGACAGGGCATGGCAGATGAGCACCGCATTGGATCGATTGCGATCCAGCTCGCCGAAGGTCTCGTACGCGATGTCGATACTCGGGAGGTAACCGCCGCCGGCCAACTTCAAGTCGACCGGCAGTCGGATTACCTTTACCCCGCTCATCGTGCTATCACACCTTGCCTAGAGCCTGGTCGAGGTCGGCGATGATGTCCTCGACATTCTCGATACCGACGGAGAGTCGGACCAAATCCTCGGAGATGCCGCCGGCCTGTAGCTCCTCGGCGGAAAGCTGGCTGTGCGTCGTGGTCGCTGGGTGGATGATGAGCGACTTGGCGTCGCCCACGTTCGCCAGGTGGCTGAAGAGTTCGACGTTGTCGATCAGTGTGCGACCTGCATCCCTGCCGCCCTTGACCCCGAAGACGATGACTCCGCCGTACCCGTTCTCGAGATAGCGGTCGGCGTTGGCCTTGGTCGGATGCGATTCGAGGCCGGGGTACGTGACCCACTCCACCTTGGGATGCTCCTCGAGGTACTTCGCAACCGCAAGCGCGTTGTCGCTGTGCCGCTGCACGCGCAACGACAGCGTCTCGAGCCCAAGCAGCACCTGCTGCGCGTTGAAGGGAGACAGTGACGCGCCGAAGTCCCGCTGGAGCTGAACGCGCGCCTTGATCGAGAACGCCACGTTGCCCAGGCCCGGGAAGTCGCCGAAGACATCCCAGAACTTCAAGCCGTGGTAGCTTGGGTCCGGCTCGGTGAACCATGGGTGCCGGCCGCCGCCCCAATCGAAGTTCCCGCCGTCGACCAGGACGCCACCGATTGAGGTTCCGTGCCCGCCGATCCACTTGGTGAGCGAGTGGACAACAACGGCTGCGCCGTGCTTGATCGGCTTGCAAAGGTACGGTGTGGCGAACGTGCTGTCGACAACGAGCGGGATGTTCAGTGATCGTCCCGCTTCGGCCAAGCCAGCAAGATCCGGTACGTCCAGCCGAGGATTGCCGATCGTCTCGACGAACCACGCTTTCGTGGTCGCATCGGAAGCCGCCGCAAAGCCATCGGTGTCGGTGGTCTCCACGAAGCGGACCTCAATGCCTAGCCTTCGGAAGGTGTGGAGGAAGATGTTCCACGTGCCGCCATAAAGCGAGTTCGAGCTCACGATCGAATCGCCGGCTCCGGCGACGTTGAGCAGCGAGAGAACCTCGGCGGCGTGCCCTGAGGACGTGGCCAGGGCTCCCGTGCCGCCTTCCAGCAACGCGATGCGCTGCTCGAGCACGTCGTTGGTGGGGTTCATGATCCGCGAGTAGATGTTACCGAACGCTCGCAAGCCGAAAAGATCGGCGGCGTGATCGGTGTCCTTGAAGTTGTACGCGACCGTCTGGTAGATCGGGACAGCCCGTGAGCCAGTGGTGGGATCGGGGCTTGCGCCGCCTTGGACGGCCGTGGTGTCGAAACCGGGGACTCGGGGCGCATCGGCGCCGGGTGCAGTAGAATCGCTCATGATAAACCTGCCTTTCGTTGTTCGTGTCGATGAAACCGATAGATGTACCCGACCTTAGCGTCCGGCCGGGCGGCCGAGGCGCCCGGAACAGCCGCAAACGCGACCAGGCCCGGGCTGGGTCATCATCATGTCCATCATCATCACGAACTGGGACAGGGAAATCATGCTCTCTTCTTTGCACCTCCTTCACTGATCTCGAGTGGTTCGCACAGGATAGCTAAATGCCGAGGGAGGGTCAACCGCAATGCTATGATGGCGCATGCCTGACTACCTGATATGGCCATCGATAGCGATGTCGCTCGCACTCGTCTTCTACTCCGCCGGGGTGTGGGGCGAGCGGTTCGCACGTGACCTGAAGCTCTGGCACGTGATCGCTTTCTGGGTTGGCCTGGCTTGGGACGCGTACGGCACGTGGCTGATGAAGGAGCTCACGAGGGCCGGCTACGAATCGAGTCTCATCCACGACATCACAGGGACGTCGGCGCTTGTGCTGATGGTGCTGCATGCCATCTGGGCAAGCTGGGTCCTGGCGCGCGGGAGCCAGGAAGCCAAAGAGGGATTCCACCGCTACAGCCTCATCGTGTGGCTGATCTGGCTCATCCCATACTTCGGCGGGATGATAGCCGGAATGTCCAAGGGTCTGGGTCCGTAAGTCCTGAGCCGATCACCCCTTGACCACTCCCATTGGCAGCAGCCGCACTACCGGCCTGACGAGGTCGGCCTGCGCCGTCATCACTTCCTCAATGTCTTTGTAGGCTGCTGGTGCCTCTTCGGCGATTCGCCCTTTCTTGGCGGCGACGAACTCGATGTCGCTTGCCTTCAGTTGGGCCTTCACCGATTCCGAGGATATGGCGCGCATCGCAGCTTTGCGTCCCAACGCCCGGCCCGACCCGTGGGAGCACGACTCGAACGACTCGGGGTTCGCGAGGCCGTCGCAGATGTAGGACGCCGTGCCCATCGAGCCCGGGACTATGACGCGCCCCACCGCCCTGACCGCCCCCTTCCGATGAACCACGACTTCCTGCCCCAAGTGCGTCTCGATGGCGGCGTAGTTGTGGTGGACGTCGATCACGTCGCCGAAGTCTGCTTGCGGGAAGCGGCGGGTGATGACCGCGTGGATCGAATCGGCGATCAGCCGGCGGTTCTCCTTGGCGAAGCGCAAGCACCACTCCATCGCCTCGAGATACTCGATGCCCTCGGCGCCGGTCACGTCGAGGTAGGCGAGCTCCCATGCTTTTGGGACCGACCAGCCCCCAGCTGCGTTGAGCTTGCGGGCTATCGCATCGTAGTGCTCGGCGACCTGTTTGCCTAAGTTGCGCGACCCGGAGTGGACCATCACCCAGACGATCTCTTCGAGGTCGCGCTGGAACTCGATGAAGTGGTTTCCGCCCCCAAGCGTCCCGATCTGGCGCTCGATCTTGTCGATTTGCTCGTAGATGATCGTAGCTTTGGGCATCGAATCGAACAGGCGCGTCCGGTGTCGCTGGCTGTCGCGGTGCCAGTGGAAGCCTTGCGGGACGCTGCGCTGTGCATCGCCGAGGATCTCGCTCCGATGCTTCCGGAACTCCTCGGCGGGTATGCCGGTGCGCCAAGCGCATACACCGCAACCGATATCGAGCCCGACGGCATTGGGGATGATCGTGCCCAGCGCGGCCAGCACTCCGCCTATCGGCATGCCGTAACCGACGTGGGCGTCGGGCATAATCGCCACGTGCTCGAAAGCGAAGGGTAGGTTCGCTAGGTTGCGCGCCTGCGCCAAAGTGGAGTCATCTATTTCAGCGCCCCACACCTTGATGGGCGTGCGCTCGGAGTCTATGACGTACATCGGTCATCCCGCCATCCGCGAGGCCGCGGTCGTTGTGGGCTACCAGTCGATGATAGTCTATCCCCTTCGGCGATGCATGATATCGGTCATCGCCCGCAACTTGCCCAGATGGGTCTTGCGCAGCTTCTCGATCTCGCTCTGCCTCGTCGGGTCGAGCATCGCATCCACGAAATCGCCGAGTTCGCTCGGATTGAAGGGCTTCGTGAGATACACCCTTCCGGCCTCCTCCATCGTGTCGAGCTGGTCGTTGAGGTCGCCGATTGCCGAGAGGAAGATTAGCGGAATATCCTTGGTCTTGGGGTCTGCGGCCAGACGCCTGGCCACTTCGCGTCCGTCCATCTTGGGCATCATGATGTCACACACTATGAGGTCGGGTCTACTGAGTGCAACCTTGTCGAGGGCTTCCTCGCCATCATACGCTGGAGTCACCTCATGACCCCTCGCCGTCAAAGCCGCCGTCACCAATCTGACGATTGAAGGCTCGTCATCGACTACCAGTATCTTCTTAGCCATCGCAATCAACCCCTCTCTCGCATCCTGCGAGGATGTCGTCCACCACCTGCACCAGGTCGCGGGGCGTGAACGGTTTACATACATATTGATGCGCCCCGAGTCGAAGGCCCTCCTGTTGCTCATAGACCTGACTCTTCGCCGAGAGCATCACCACAGGTATCCCGGCAGTGTCCTCCTCGGCTTTCAGCAACTCGAGGGCTTGGTACCCGGTCATCAGCGGCATCATCACGTCAAGCAGTATGAGATCGGGCTTCACCTCGGATGCCGCCTCGACTCCTAAGGCGCCATCAGTCGCCTCGAAGACCTCGTGTCCAGCGTTCACGAGCGAGAAACTCACCAGCTTGAGGATGTGAGGTTCGTCGTCGACGACCAGGATCCTGGCCATGCTTCACTCCCGCCTTCGCAAGAGCAGCTCTTCGACTCTCTCGGCCAACTCCTCTGGGAGCAGCGGCTTGGACAGTCGCTCGGATGCCATCTCAACGAGGTCGATCTTGAGCTGATCGATTCGGTGCGCGGTCATCACCACGATCGGAATGTCGCGCGTCTCCTCGGCACCCTTGAGTGCTTCGATCACCTCGTAGCCATCCATCACCGGCATCATCAGATCGAGAAGGATCAGATCGGGCTGGCGTTGCGCCACTGCCGCCATCGCTTCTGCGCCATCGTAAGCTCCGACCACGGCGAAGCCCCTGCGCTTGAGGGTCTCACTGAGCGCCCCGACTATCGAGCGGTCGTCGTCAACGATCAGCACGACCGGTGATGCGACCTGTCCGACCAGGGCATCTGCGATCTGAACGAGCCTCTTCGAGTCGATCGGTTTCTCGATGTACTCGTTAGCGCCGAGCCTGAGGGACTTGCCTTCGTCACAAGAGACCGATACCACCAGAATCGGGATGCTGGCACAACCGTCGTCTTCCTTGAGCTGTTCCAAGAGTTCGAATCCGTCCGCGTCTTCGAGCATGACGTCCAGTGTTATCAGGGACGGCTTTATCTCCCGAGCCACACGTATCGCTTCTTCTGCCGAGTGGGCTTTGCACGTGTGGTAGCCCCGGTTGGACAGGAACGTGCATATCAGCTCGGCGATATCCGGGTTGCTGTCGACCACAAGAACGATACCCTCCACATGGGCTGGGCCCTCCATCGCCGGAACCCTGACCAGCCCCGGATCAGCGATCGGCAGAGTGAACCAGAAGGAGGACCCGATACCTTCCTCGCTCCTCATCCCAACTTCGCCGCCGAGAAGGTCGATGATGCTCTTGCATATCGAGAGTCCCAGACCCGTGCCGCCGATCTCCCTGGTCAGCCTCGAGTCGACCCGGAAGAACTTGGTAAACAGCTTGGCCTGGTTCTCCTCGGAGATGCCGATTCCGGTGTCTGTGACCTCGGCGAGCACCTTGCCGTCCGAAATCGACAGTGCCAGCGTGGCAGAACCGCCGCCAGGAGAGTACTTGATCGCGTTGCTCACCAGGTTCATGAGGACCTGACCGACACGATCGCGGTCTCCAGCGACCCGCGGAAGTCCATCGGGAGCCTTCAGGTCGAGGCGGACTCCGCCTTTGTCGGCAACCGTGCGAAACGTCTCCACGACCCCTTGCGAGATGTCCAACAGATCCAACGGCTGGATCCGCAGGTGGACCCTTCCCGATTCCATCCTCGAGATGTCGAGCAGGTCGTTGATGAGCGAGACCAGCCTGTCCGAGTTCTCCTGCACGATCTCGAGGAACTCTCTTTGGGTGTCGTTTATCTCTCCGGCGGCCCCTTCGACAATCAGGTCGACGTATCCCTTGATCGAAGTCAGCGGGGTACGCAGTTCATGACTCACCATTGAGACGAATTCGTTCTTCATGACTGCGATCTCGCGCTCAGCCGTGACGTCATTGATTGTCGAGACGTAGCCTAGGTAGCGCTGAGTGCCATCCCTGACGGGATTGGTGCGTATCGCAAGGACGCGGTGTTCTGGTTCGGTGATGTCGATCTCCTGCGGTCCACCAACACCCAGCTCATCAGGCATGGTGTGGTTGTCGGTCCCTTCGGCGGATCCGTTCTGGCCGCCGTCGTCAACGCCGAGAAGCTCCCGTAGTGACAACCTGCGGCCGACGGTGGCCTCGAAATCGAGATCGAGCATCTCGCAAGCCGCGGGATTGATGTAGGTCACCCGACGGTCGGGAGCAAAGACGATGAGTCCCTCGTGAACGCTTTCCAGGATCGCCTGCGAGCGTCGATGCTGAGCCACTAGCTCGCTGTCGTCCCGAAGGACTATCGCTACACCGCCGCCCGCCCTGTCCTCATAGTGTGAGGCGCTGCAGGCTATCACCCTGTCTTCGATGTGGACGACCGTGGTAGCCTCATCGCCCCCAGCGGAGACTGCGAGGGCAAGGTCGTGAAGTTCGTCTAATCCAGAACTCCCCAGAGGCGCTCCTCGGACACGGCTGCGCGGCACACCTAAAAGCCTCTCGGCGCCCTCGCTGAAGAGTCGTACGTTGCCATCTTGATCGAGCGCGATCAATCCTTCGTCGGCGTTGGCCATCAACGCGCGGACGTGCATCATCTCGCGTCTTTCCATACCTTCTGATCCCACCGTCACCCCCAAGTGCGGGACGCCCAATCTGCGCATACTAGATACTGGTTCGACGATTGGCGCCCGCTACCTGCCAAGAATCCATAGAAGTGGGCAAATCCTTGTAGGAAAC